>JAYTCN010000413.1:0-17674 GCA_043736475.1 Paracoccaceae bacterium | reverse complement strand
GCCGGTGGCAGTTCGATGCTGGGCGATGCGGTCGAGAAGATGGTCTATCAGATCGAGGATCTGAAAGACGTCTACCAGCGCAGCGAAGAACGGCGCATCCAGACCGAAGGCAAACTGACGTCACTGACCGATGTGATCGGAAATTTGGCCAATGGGCTGGCCACCCAGAAACCGCCGGCGGTTGCCGCGCCGCTTGATCCGGCCGTTCTGGAGCGTTTGGTGGCCAGCCAGGACCGGATCGCCCGGTTTCTGGAGCGTGGCGGCGGTGAAAGCAGCGGTACCGGCATCGACGCCGAGGCGAAGATGCGCCTGAAAAACATCGACGTGCAATTGCTGCGGATTCTGGAAGAAATGTCATCCGGGCGGCAAGATACGATGGCCGAATTGCGCCAGGATTTCATTGCCCTGGCCGAAGCGATCACCGGAACCCGGCGCGGGAGCGCCTAGATGGCCTCGGTCCGGTCACGGCGCAGTGCCGAGTCGAATATCTGGCCGGGTTTCGTCGATGCGATGACGGCGCTGCTGATGATCCTGATCTTCGTGCTGTCGATCTTCATGACCGTGCAGTTCGTGATGCGCGACACGATAACGGGGCAAGACAAAAAACTGCTGGGCTTGACGGCGGATGTTATCAGTCTGGCCAACGCCCTGGGGCTGGAGCAGCAGCGACGTGACCAGCTGGAGACCGAGATCGGGCAGTTGGATTCGCAGCTTGACGACGCAGTGAACGACGCGGAATTGCAGGCCGCCCTGGTGGCAAGTCTGACGCGCGAGCGCGATGATTCCGCCGAACGGGTGGACGAACTGCAACAATCCCTGACTTCGGCCCGGACCGAGATCGACGCCAGCGTCGAGACGGCCCGGCTGGCGGCAGCGCGACGCGAGGCGCTGGAGGCATCACTGGCGCAGGCGCGAACCGAGATCGACGCGGGCACGGAATCGGCCCGACTGGATGCCGCCCGGCGCGAGGCGCTGGAAGCGATGGTCGCCAGATTCGAGGCCGATCTGGCGTCACGTGACGCGGCCTTGAGCAGCGCGCAGGCTGACCTGACGCAAGCCGAAAAACTGCAGCTGATGCAGGCCGCGACCATGCTGGCCTTGCGCAACGAGTTGACCAGGGCGGTCGGCCAGGTCAGCGAGACCCAGGCCGAGCTGGAGGCGCGGACATCGGCGCTGACCGAAACCGAAAAGGCGCGCCTGGTGGAATTGGCGGCCGCCGAGCAACTGCGCGAAAAATTGCGCAATTCATCGGCAGAAGTGACGGCGATGACGCTGGCGCTGGAGGAACAGCGGGCGAAGGCCGAGGATACGCTGACGCTGCTGGCCGCTGCCGAGGCGGCCAAGGTAGCCCTGGAAACGGCAAATGCCGAACTTGCCGCGACCGGGGCGGCAACGCTGACCGACGCCGAAAAACAACGACTGGCCCTGCTGCAGGCCAACAAGTTGCTCGGCGAACAGGAAGCTCTGTCGGCAGAAAGCCTGCGCGAAGTCGCCTTGCTGAACCAGCAAACCGGCGAATTGCGCAAGCAGCTGGACGCCTTGCAGGGGCTGCTGGACGCGTCCGCTGCCCGCGATGAAGCGTCGCAGGTGCAGATTCAATCGCTGGGATCAAACCTGAATACCGCCTTGGCGCGAGTCGCCGCTGAACAGCGCAAAGTGGCGGGTGAACAGCGCAAGATTGCCGAATTCGAAGCGGCCGAACGGGCGCGGCTGGAAGAAGAGGCCAAGGACCTGCGGCGCTACCGCTCGGAATTCTTTGCCCGTGTCGGCGAAGTTCTGGGCGGTCGCGAAGGGGTGCAGGTCGTGGGTGACAGGTTCGTCTTCTCCTCGGAAGTGTTGTTCGAACCGGCTTCGGCGAATCTGGGAACCGAAGGCAGGGCGCAGATTGCCGACGTGGCGGCGGTGATCCGCGAGGTTTCCGGTGCCATACCCGAGGAAATCGACTGGATCCTGCGGGTTGACGGCCACACCGACAGCACGCCGCTTTCGGGTGGCGGCGAGTTCCGCGACAACTGGGAACTGAGCCAGGCGCGGGCTTTGTCGGTGGTCAAGTATATGGTCGACTTCGAGGGGATTCCGGCCCAGCGCCTTGCAGCAACCGGGTTTGGCGAGTTCCAGCCGGTCGATGCCGGCAACGCTCCCGAGGCTTTGGCGCGGAACCGCAGAATAGAACTGAAGTTCACCGAACGATGACCCTGAAACCAGATTTTGCCGATCTGCGCCGTGTGGACCGGCACAAGCACACCGTCGTTGGTCGGTATTTGGCCGGCGCGGGGGCAGCTTTGCTGCTGTGGCACCACTGCGGGACCTTTCGGGGTGACGCCGGAAAGCCTGCGGGCGCGGGGGATGTGGGGCAACTTCACCTTCAGGAGGCGATCAAGATGGCGGACAGCAAATTGGGCCAGGTCGGTGAACCAAGGCGCGCAAAGCGCGGGGCGTTTTTGGTGGCGGGGCTGATCGGCAGCTTTGACCACGACAACGTCCAGGCGATTCCCGATCTGTAGGAACGGTTCGGGCCATATTTCGGCACCGCTTCCGGTCAGGTCGGCAATGATGCATATGGCGTGCTGACGATGACCGGCACCGGTTTCGACTATATCGCCGGTGTCGAAGTCAATTCGGTCTCGGACCTGCCAAAGGGATTCGTGCACCGGAAATTGCCCGGCTCGGCCTATGCGGTGTTCGAGCACCACGGGCATGTATCCGGCATTCGGGAAACCAAACAGGCGATCTGGAGCAACTGGCGCCGCAATGCCCGGATCGAGCCCGCCGAGGGGATGCCCGATTTTGAGCTGTATGGCCGGCGTTTTGACGCCCGCACCGGCAGCGGCGTGGTTGAAATCTGGATCGGGGTGCAGGCGAAGGGGTGAAGCAAGACAGAATCTGCTGCCCCGGACTTGGTCCGGGGCCTTGTCACAGGGTGCCAAAGGAGGTCCCGGCGCAGGGCCGGGACAGCGACTATTTCGCCGTCAGCAGCGGCGGTTTCTTGTCGGCCATCAGCGCTTTTTCCGGCAACTCGATTTCCAGCACAATCTTGCCGTCCTTGACCCCGACCTTGGCCAAACCACCTTTGGCGAGTTTGCCGAACAGCAGCTCCTCGGCCAAGGGTTTCTTGATGTGTTCCTGGATGACGCGGGCAAGCGGGCGGGCACCCATGGTGGCGTCATAGCCGCGGTCAGCCAGCCAGGCGGCAGCTTCCGGCGACAATTCGATATGGACGTTGCGGTCGAGCAATTGCGCCTCGAGCTGCTGCACGAATTTTTCGACAACCTGCATGATCACCGCTTTTGGCAGGGCCGAGAAGCTGATCACCGCGTCAAGCCGGTTGCGGAATTCCGGGGTGAACATGCGCTGGATCGCTTCGGTATCCTCGCCTTCGCGGGTGGTGCGGCCAAAGCCGATGGCGGCCTTGGCCATTTCGTGCGCACCGGCGTTGGTGGTCATGATCAGCACGACATTGCGGAAATCAACGGCGCGGCCGTTGTGGTCGGTCAGCTTGCCGTGGTCCATCACCTGCAACAGGATGTTGTAGACGTCGGGATGGGCCTTCTCGATTTCATCGAGCAAGAGCACGCAATGCGGGTGCTGGTCGACCCCGTCGGTCAGCATGCCGCCCTGGTCGAAGCCAACATAGCCGGGAGGGGCGCCGATCAGGCGCGAGACCGCGTGTTTTTCCATGTATTCCGACATGTCAAAGCGCAAGAGTTCGACGCCGAGCGTATCGGCCAGCTGTTTGGCGACTTCGGTCTTGCCGACACCGGTCGGGCCGGCGAACAGGTAATTGCCGATCGGTTTTTCCGGCTCGCGCAGGCCGGCGCGGCTGAGCTTGATCGCCGAGGCAAGGGCTTCAATCGCCTTGTCCTGGCCGAAGACCACCCGCTTGAGGTTGACGTCGAGGTCCCTCAGCACCTGGGCGTCGTCCTTCGACACGTTTTTCGGCGGGATGCGGGCGATCTTGGCGACCACGGCCTCGATTTCCTTGACGCCCAGCGTCTTGCGGCGCTTGCCTTCGGGCACCAGCATTTGCGCCGCACCGGCCTCGTCGATGACGTCGATCGCCTTGTCGGGCAGCTTGCGGTCATGGATATAGCGCGCCGACAGTTCGACGGCGGATTTGATCGCGTCGTTGGTATAGCGCAGGTCGTGGTGTTCCTCGAAATAGGGCTTGAGGCCCATCAGGATCTTGATCGAATCCTCGACCGAGGGCTCGTTGACGTCGATTTTCTGGAACCGCCGGGCCAAGGCCCGGTCTTTCTCGAAATGCTGGCGGAATTCCTTGTAGGTCGTTGACCCCATGCAGCGCAGCTTGCCGCCCTGCAGCGCCGGTTTGAGCAGGTTCGAGGCATCCATCGAACCGCCAGAGGTGGCGCCAGCCCCGATGACGGTGTGGATCTCGTCGATGAACAGGACGGCATCGGGGTGGGCTTCGAGTTCGTTCACCACGGCTTTCAGCCGTTCCTCGAAATCGCCGCGATAGCGGGTGCCGGCCAGGAGCGCGCCCATGTCGAGGGAGAAGATGGTGGTTCCCGCCAGCACATTCGGCGTGTCGCCGGTGACGATCTTGCGGGCCAGGCCCTCGGCAATCGCGGTTTTGCCGACGCCGGGGTCGCCGACCAAGAGCGGGTTGTTCTTGCGGCGGCGGCACAGCACCTGGATGCAGCGCTCGACTTCGGGCTCGCGGCCGATCAGCGGGTCAACCTCGCCTTCGCGGGCCTTGGCGTTGAGATCGACGCAGAATTTCTGCAAAGCGGTTTCGCGGCCCTTGTCCTTGACTTCCTCGGCATCCGGAGTGTCGGCCCCGGTAATGGGCTTGGATTCCGCCATGCCCGGGTCTTTGGCGACGCCGTGCGAGATGAAATTGACCGCATCATAGCGGGTCATGTCCTGCTGTTGCAGGAAGTAGGCGGCGTGGCTTTCGCGTTCGGCAAAAATGGCGACAAGCACGTTGGCCCCGGTGACTTCGCTGCGGCCGGAACTTTGCACATGGATGGCGGCGCGCTGGATCACGCGCTGGAAGCCGGTGGTTGGCGCGGCTTCGGAGCCGTCGATTTCGGAGATGAGCGAATCGAGCTCCTCGTCAATGAACTTCACCAGCGCGCGGCGCAGTTCGGGCAGAGTCACGCCGCAAGCCGTCATCACCCGTGCGGCGTCGGGCTCGTCGGTCAACGCCAACAGCAGATGTTCGAGCGTTGCGAGTTCATGTTTGCGCTCATTGGCGTAGCCAAGGGCGGTATGAATGGCAGTCTCCAGAGTGCTCGAAAACGATGGCATGATACGCCTTTCCTCATTTCTCGCGCCGGGGGATGCCGGGGTGAGAAGGCCGATGACACAGCCTGTACTGAATTTCGGCTTTCTTTGCGGCGGTTCAAGGGAAAAGTTGCGAAAATCTAGGCCTTGTTGCCGAAGTTTCGATCACGATTTGTGAAATGCAGCGCAGTGAGGGTTTTCGGTCACGAAATCAGCTTGGCGAACTGGCGTTCGCAGGCGAGTCTGTCGAGACTGCCAAGCTTGCCGAGTCTGCGGACGATCAGGTCGTTGGGCACCGATGTCAGGCGCCAGCGCACGCGGCAATTGACCGCCAGTCCTGCGGTTTCAAGATCCTTGATAACGACGTCGCTGGGCCAATCCGTTGCGGTGGACGACGTGATCATTGCCACAACGGTCCAATTGTTGGCTGCGTTGAAACTAGCGCCTGAAACCACAATGGCCGGTCGTCGTTTCATGACCGGGATATCCGCAAATGGAAACGGAATGACGGCCACGTCATAGCGCTCACAGATCACGAAATGCTTCCTCGTCTTCATCGCCGGCCCATTCGGAAAACAGGGGCGACGCGGCGGCAAGGTAATCGTCGGCCAGCCTGGCCTCGCGAATTTCTACCTTTTCGCCCTTGCGGTTTTTGAACCATTCCCCCCAGACGGATTTCATCGCACCTACCGGCTTGATTCCGAAAACCGGGCGACCGTCGTTTCCGTTCGCCATGCGCTGCCAGCGCCCAACCACACCGTCGGTTTCCAGGGATACCTCGCCGTTTGCTGGAATTGCCTTAAGTTTTTCCAACAGGGACTTGGTGTGCAAATGCTTGAACCACACAACATAGTCAGTAATTTCGACACAATTCTCGGCACGGGTCATGACGGGGTCCTGATAGTCTGAACAGGACCTATATAGGACCCATGTGCCTGGGTGTCAATAGGGCCCAACGATCATTGTGAAGACCCCAATATGACCCCTGCGATCAGAACTTGTCTTTCCTGCGCCGGATTTCGCCAAAGGCCTCGGCGTCGCTGGCACCGGGCAGGCCGATATGGGCTTTCACTTCGGGCACGACGGCGCGCAGGAACGGGTTGGTGGCGATTTCTTCGGACAGCAGCGAGGGGACGGTCGGCAGGCCTTTGGCGCGCCGGGCGGTGACGGTTTCGGCGCGGGCCAGCAATGCCGGGTTGTCCGGGTCGATGGTCACGGCGAAGCGGGTGTTGGCGGCGGTGTATTCATGGCCGGTGTGGACGATGGTGTCGCCGGGCAGGGCGGCGAGTTTGCTCAGGCTGGCCCAGAGTTGCGGGGCCGTGCCTTCGATGATGCGGCCGCAGCCCATGGTCATCAGGCTGTCGGCGGAGAAAAGCGCCTTGCTGTCGGGAAAGTGGAAGGCGATATGGCCGATGGTGTGGCCGTAGACTTCCAGAACCCTGGCCGTGCTGGCGCCAACAGAAATCGTATCGCCTTCGGCGACCGTCCGGTCGAGCGGCGGCAGGCGGTGGACGTCGGCCTTGGCACCGGTGACGGCGCAGTGGAAAGTATCGCGCAGCGTTTCGACGCCGTCGATGTGATCGGCGTGGTGATGGGTGATCAGGATTTGGCCGAGTTTCCAGCCGCGTGCGGCCAATGCTGCCCGGATCGGCGCGTCTTCCGGCGCATCGACCAGCGCCACCTCGCCGGTCGCGCTGTCGCGCAGCAGATAGGCATAATTGTCGGTCAGGCAGGGAATGGTGACGATTTCGAGCGGCATGGCGGCACATCCTGAACTGCGGTAAGCTGGGACTGACTCTGGCCTATGCGATATAGGGATGCAATGCATCTGGACGTGGTTGACCTGTGCAATTTCTATTACCGCACCAAGCTGGGACGGGCGGCGCAGCGGTCATTGCAATACAGTTTGCGCGCGTTGTGGCCCGATACGCGCGGGATGAACGTGGTTGGCTTCGGTTTTACCGTGCCAATGCTGCGGCCGTTTTTGGAGGAATCGCGTCGGGTCATCAGCCTGATGCCGGCCCAGCAGGGTGTGGTGCCCTGGCCGCCGGGGCAGGAGAACGTTGCCGTGCTGGTCGAGGAGACGGCCTGGCCGCTGGCGACGGGAACGGCCGATCGTTTGTTGATCGCGCACGGGATCGAGCATACGGATCGCCCGGTAGCCCTGCTCGACGAGATTTGGCGCGTGCTCGCTCCGGGTGGGGTTGCGGTATTCGTGGTGCCCAGCCGATCGGGCCTGTGGGCACGGCGCGACATGTCGCCTTTCGGTCATGGTCACCCGTATTCTTACGGTCAGCTGGAACGCCAGCTGCGGGCGCACCGCTTTACACCCGAGCGGCATTCAGCGGCGCTGTACATGCCCCCGAGTGATCGGCCGGTCTGGTTGAAGATGGAGAAAGTCTGGGAAAGTGTCGGTCGCAAGATCGGGCCGGGCATGATGGCAGGCGCGTTATTCGTCGAGGCATCCAAACAGGTTTATGCCAAACCGCCAAGTGGGCTGCGCGAGGCGGTCTGGCGACCTTTGGAGGTGCTGGAGGAATTGGCGAATTCACCGCCGAAGCCGGTGGCGGGGCGGGGCTAGCGGTTTTTCGTTCCGTCAATGCGCCTTGCAACTTGCGGGCACCCGGCATGCTGTTGGCGTGAATGCGCTTGGTTATCGGAAAAGATGGCAGACCCGCACTTTTGCGGGCCGGGCAAAATCCTGGAAGCAGGCAAACGAACCGGCTTCGCCCGGTTCAATTGTCGGGCCGACCCGATGCCGCATCGAAGATTTGATGGCAGTCCAAATCGTTTGCACCCGATGTATTGTCAGGTCGATATGGCTCTGCTATCAGCGGCTCGAAGTCATCGGAAGGGCCCGTCGGGAACCCTTGCGTGGTGCGCGATCCGACCCTGCCGCGGTCGGAAGACAATAGCCGGAAGGGTGGTCCGTGGCCGAATCAGCGTCTTTCAGTGCCGGAATAGCGGGCCGCTATGCGACGGCGTTGTTTGAAATCGCGCGCGACTCGAAAGCGCTGGCCGCGGTTGAATCCGAACTGGACGCACTGGCAGCGGCACTGGAAGCCAGTGCTGACCTGCGCGACCTGGTCTCTTCGCCGGTTTACTCGCGCGACGAGCAAGGCGCGGCGATGGCCGCCATTGCCAAAAAGATGGGGCTGAGCAGCACCGTCGGCAACACGATTGCCTTGATGGCGCTGAAGCGCCGGCTGTTTGTTCTGCCGCGGGTGATTGCTGCCATGAAAGCAATGGCGGCCGCCGAGCGCGGCGAAGTGACTGCCGAAGTGACGGCGGCCAAGGCACTGACCAAGGCGCAGGAAACGGATCTGGCCCAATCGCTGAAAGCGGCGACCGGCAAGGATGTGCGTATCAAACTGACCGTCGATGCCAGCCTAATCGGCGGTCTGATCGTCAAAGTGGGTTCGCGCATGATTGACTCCTCGATCCGCTCGAAACTGTCCAGTCTTCATAACGCAATGAAAGAGGTCGGATAATGTCGATCCAAGCCGCAGAAATCTCTGCCATTCTCAAAGACCAGATCAAGAATTTCGGCAAGGACGCCCAGGTCGCCGAAGTCGGTCGGGTGCTGTCGGTCGGCGACGGGATTGCCCGCGTGCACGGACTGGATAACGTACAGGCCGGCGAGATGGTCGAGTTTCCCGGCGGCATTCGCGGCATGGCCCTGAACCTTGAGGTCGACAACGTCGGCGTGGTTATTTTCGGCTCCGACCGCGACATCAAGGAGGGTGACACGGTCAAGCGCACCAATTCGATCGTCGACGTGCCGGTGGGCGACGGTCTGCTCGGTCGGGTGGTTGACGGCCTGGGCAACCCGATTGACGGCAAGGGTCCGATCAAATCGAGCGAGCGCCGGGTTGCCGATGTGAAAGCGCCGGGGATCATTCCGCGCCGTTCGGTGCACGAGCCGATGGCGACCGGGTTGAAATCGGTCGATTGCCTGATCCCGATTGGCCGGGGCCAGCGTGAATTGATTATTGGCGATCGGCAGACCGGTAAAACCGCCGTTGCTTTGGACGCCATTCTGAACCAGAAAGTCTATAACGACGCCGCCGGCAAGGACGAGAGCAAGAAGCTGTACTGCGTCTATGTGGCGATTGGGCAGAAACGCTCGACCGTGGCCCAGCTGGTGAAAAAGCTCGAAGAAACCGGGGCGATTGCCTATACGATTATCGTGGCCGCGACCGCTTCCGAACCGGCGCCGATGCAGTTCCTCGCCCCCTATTCGGCGACGGCCATGGCCGAGTTTTTCCGCGACAACGGCCGCCATGCTTTGATCATCTACGACGATTTGTCCAAGCAAGCCGTTTCCTATCGCCAGATGTCGCTGCTTCTGCGCCGTCCGCCGGGGCGCGAGGCCTATCCGGGCGACGTGTTCTATCTGCATTCGCGCCTGCTGGAACGGTCGGCCAAGCTGAACGCCGATTTCGGGTCGGGGTCGCTGACGGCGCTGCCGATCATCGAGACCCAGGGCGGCGACGTTTCGGCGTTCATCCCGACCAACGTGATTTCGATTACCGACGGGCAGATATTCCTGGAAACGGAACTTTTCTATCAGGGCATCCGTCCGGCGGTGAACACCGGCCTGTCGGTTTCGCGGGTCGGGTCCTCGGCCCAGACCAAGGCGATGAAATCGGTGGCTGGTTCGATCAAGCTGGAACTGGCGCAATACCGCGAGATGGCGGCATTCGCCCAGTTTGGTTCCGACCTCGATGCCGCCACCCAGCGCCTGCTGGCGCGCGGGGCGCGGCTGACCGAACTTTTGAAACAGGCGCAGTATTCGCCGCTGACCATCGCCGAGCAGGTGATCGTGATCTATGCCGGCACCAAGGGCTATCTCGACAAGATCGACGTGAAATCGGTGACGCGGTATGAAAAGGGTCTGCTGGCGCATCTGCGCACGCATGACCAAGCCTTGTTGGACGATTTGCGCGACAATGACCGCAAGGTTGAAGGTGATCTGGAGAAGGCCATTCGCGCCGCACTCGACGCATTTTCCACCAGCTTCGCCTGAGAATTGGCGGGGATTGAAGGGAGCGGCAGATGGCGAACCTGAAGGCTCTGAAACTGCGGATCGCGACGGTCAAATCGACGCGCAAGATCACCAAGGCCATGCAGATGGTCGCGGCGGCCAAGTTGCGGCGGGCGCAGGAAGCGGCAGAAGCGGCGCGGCCCTATGCCGAGCGGATGGAAGCGGTTCTGGGCAATCTGGCGCGCGGTTCGGCAGGGGCGGCGAATGCGCCGCGGCTGATGGCCGGAACCGGCAAGGATCAGGTGCATCTGCTGATCGTGGCCACATCCGAGCGTGGTCTGTGCGGCGGGTTCAACTCCTCGATTGCCAAGCTGGCGAAGGCGCGCGCGCAGGAGCTGGTGGCACAAGGCAAAACGGTCAAAATCCTGACGATTGGCAAAAAGGGCCGCGAGGCCCTGCGGCGCGAACTGGGCGACCGGCTGATCGCGCATGTGGACCATTCGGCGGTCAAGAAGCTGGGTTATGGCAACGCGCGGGCGATTGTCGGTGACGTGCTGCACCGGTTCAACGCCGGTGAGTTTGACGTCGCCACGGTGTTCTACAGCCGGTTTCAGTCGGTCATCGCCCAGGTGCCGACGGCGCTGCAACTGATCCCCGTGGTTTACGCCGAAGCCGGCGCTGCGGCCATAACCTATGACTATGAGCCGGATGAAGAAACCATCCTGAGCGAATTGCTGCCACGTTCCATCGCCACCCAGATTTTCACCGCATTGCTGGAAAACGGCGCGTCGGAACAAGGTGCCCGGATGAGCGCCATGGACAACGCCACCCGCAACGCCGGTGACATGATCGACCGGCTGACGATCCAGTATAACCGCTCGCGGCAGGCCGCGATCACCAACGAACTTATCGAGATCATTTCGGGCGCGGAAGCGCTCTGAGATTGGGAGAGAAATAATGGCAAAAGCTGCTGTCGGCAAAATCACCCAGGTCATCGGCGCCGTCGTCGACGTTCAGTTCGGCGAGCATCTGCCGGAGATTTTGAACGCGCTGGAAACCCACAACAACGGCAAGCGGCTGATCCTGGAAGTGGCGCAGCACCTGGGTGAAAACACCGTGCGCACCATCGCCATGGACGCGACCGAGGGCCTGGTCCGCGGCGAGAAAGTGACCGATACCGGCGCGCCGATCACGGTGCCGGTCGGCAATGCCACGCTCGGCCGCATCCTCAACGTCATCGGCGAGCCGGTCGACGAAAAGGGCCCGGTCAAGGCGAGCGAATTCCGCGCCATCCACCGCGACGCGCCGGAATTTTCCGAGCAATCGACTGAAACGCAGATTTTGGTGACCGGGATCAAAGTTGTCGATTTGCTCGCCCCCTATGCCAAGGGCGGCAAGATCGGCCTGTTCGGCGGTGCCGGAGTCGGCAAGACGGTGCTGATCATGGAACTGATCAACAACATCGCCAAGGTGCACGCGGGCTATTCGGTGTTTGCCGGTGTCGGTGAGCGTACCCGCGAGGGCAACGACCTGTATCACGAGATGATGGAATCGGGCGTGATCAACCTCGATGACATGGAAAAATCGAAAGTGGCCCTTGTGTATGGCCAGATGAACGAGCCGCCGGGAGCGCGGGCGCGGGTGGCTTTGACCGGGCTGACCCTGGCCGAACAGTTCCGCGACCAGTCGGGCACCGATGTTCTGTTCTTTATCGACAACATTTTCCGCTTTACCCAGGCCGGTTCGGAAGTGTCGGCATTGCTCGGCCGTATTCCTTCGGCAGTCGGTTATCAGCCGACCCTGGCGACCGATATGGGCCAGTTGCAGGAACGGATTACCTCGACCCGGGCGGGTTCGATCACCTCGGTGCAGGCGATTTATGTGCCGGCCGACGATTTGACCGACCCGGCCCCGGCGACCTCATTCGCGCACCTGGACGCGACAACGGTGCTGTCACGCGCCATTTCGGAACTCGGCATCTATCCGGCGGTGGACCCGCTGGATAGTTCCAGCCGGATCATGGACCCGCTGGTGGTGGGCGAGGAGCATTACCAGGTCGCCCGTGATGTGCAGAACGTGCTGCAGCGCTACAAGTCGCTGCAGGACATCATCGCCATCCTTGGCATGGACGAGTTGAGCGAGGACGACAAGCTGGCGGTCAACCGCGCCCGCAAAATCCAGCGTTTCCTCAGCCAGCCGTTCGACGTGGCCCAGGTGTTCACCGGTTCGCCCGGGGTGCAGGTGCCGCTGGAGGTGACGATCGACTCGTTCAAGCGCGTCGTCGCCGGTGAGTTCGACCATCTGCCGGAAGCGGCCTTCTATATGGTCGGCGGCATCGACGAGGTGATCGCCAAGGCGCAGCGCATGGCTGCGGCGGCTTAAGGGGACATGATGGCCGAGACGCTGCAATTCGATCTGGTATCGCCGGAACGGCTGCTGGCCTCGCTGCAGGCGAGCCAGGTGGAACTGCCGGGTGCGGCGGGCGACATGACGGCGATGCCGGACCATGCGCCGATTATTACCACGCTGCGGCCGGGGATCGTGCGGGTCCATGCCGGGGCGGCGGTGACCGAGTATTTCCTGACCGGCGGCTTTGCCGAATTGTCGGGGTCTGCTCTGTCGGTTTTGGCGGAAAACGCGGTGCCGCGGGCGGAAGTGACGCGCGGCATGCTGGATGCGGCCCTGGTTGCGGCCGAGGCGGCTTTGGCGGAGGCCACCGACGAGACCCGCACTCTGGCGGCGTTGCAGGTCAACGACATGAAGACATTGATCGAGGTGCTGGGACTTTAACCCGGTGCCCATAAGGCCCAACTCGGAACCCCCGCCTCGGCGGGGGTTTTTGTTTGGGGGGAGGTAGCAAGAAGTTAGGGGTTTGCCGGCATTCTGATTCGAAAGATTGTGGCGTGCGTGAGGGTGATGGATGGGTTGAATTATGGGCAGGGTTTCTTGTCAGCGTCCGCAGCGACAGCGCTGGTTGGGTTGATCGACGCGCAGCCTTGGCGCGATGATTTGCAGCGTCGGGTCCAGCACTATGGTTACCGCTACGATTATCGGGCGCGACGCGTAACAGAATCGGAATATTTGGGTCCGCTGCCGGGCTGGCTGGACGCATTGGCGGCGCGACTGGTTGCCGATGGCGCTTTTTCTAAGAAGCCAGACCAGGTTATTGTCAACGAGTATCAACCGGGACAAGGCATCGCGCCGCATGTCGACTGCGAGCCGTGTTTTGGCGGTGTAATTGCTTCGCTGAGTTTGTTGAGCGCGTGCCAAATGGATTTTCGGCGAGTCGGGTTCGATGAAAGCCGGTCGTTGGTTCTGGAGCCAATCAGCCTGTTGGTTTTATTTGGTCCAGCGCGTTGGAATTGGACGCACGGGATTGTGGCGCGGAAAAGCGATGTGGTTGACGGGCAACGGGTTGCACGGCGGCGGCGGGCGTCGTTGACGTTTCGCACCGTCGTTTTGTGAGCGGGTGTCGGGCGGAAGTGAGTATTTTTAGAACGGTGAAAGGGTAAGATGGGTGATTTCACCCATCATTCCAAATGTTTAGATGATTGTTGAAAGCCGATGATGGGTGCGAGCACCCATCCTACGGGCGGATTTCAACGGCGTCGGGTTGAGATGGTGCGCATGAATGCGCACCCTACTTCGCCGGATAATACGCCTCGTAGATCGGCCCCAGCGTCGCGTCGGAAAACAGCGACGACACCGAGGTGCCGTTGGCGATGTTGAGGATCGCCTGGGCAAAGATCGGCGCGGTGGGGACGATGCGGATGTTCTTGCATTTCTTCACCGCTTCGGTCGGCTCGATCGAATCGGTGACCACCAGTGATTTGAGGCTGGATTTGGCGATCCGCTCCAGTGCGGGCCCGGACAACACACCGTGAGTAATATAGGCGTGAACTTCGCGGGCACCATTTTCTTTCAGCAATTCGGCGGCTTTCACCAGCGTGCCGGCGGTATCGCAGATGTCATCGACGATGATGCAGACCCGGTCTTTGACGTCGCCGATGACGTTCATGCTTTCGACCTCGCCGGGGCCGCGGCGGCGTTTGTCGACAATCGCGAGGTCGGCGCGGATGCGTTCGGCCAGCTCGCGGGCCCGGGCGACGCCGCCGACATCGGGCGAAACCACGGTGATGTCATCAAGGCTGGCGAAATGGTGGGTGATGTCGAGCGCGAACACCGGCGAGGCGTAGAGGTTGTCAACCGGGATGTCGAAGAAGCCCTGAATTTGCGCCGCGTGCAGATCGAGCGTCAGCACCCGTTCGATGCCGGCCTGGGTCAGCAGATTGGCCACCAGCTTGGCGGTGATCGGGGTGCGGGCCTTGGTCCGGCGGTCCTGGCGGGCGTAGCCGAAATAGGGGATGACGGCGGTGATCCGGTGGGCCGACGACCGGCGCAAAGCGTCGGTCATGATCAAGAGTTCCATCAGGTTGTCGTTGGCCGGGTTCGAGGTCGACTGGATGATGAACATGTCCTCGGAGCGGACATTGTCGAACACTTCGACGAAAATCTCCTGGTCGTTGAAGCGCTCGACCCTTGTCGAGACCAGTTCGACCGGCGAACCGCGATGGACCGACATGCGCTTGGCGATGGCTTTGGCCAGAACCGGATTGGCGTTGCCGGCGATCAGTTTTGGCTGGATGTTCGGGTTCATGGCTGCCCTTGCTGGCCGGTTGCAACCGGCGCGGGAAATCTGCTGCAGCCCTTAGCATTGTGAACCGCGCTTGCAAAGCCCGCAGCAACGGGCAAACTGCCCCATTCGATCGCAGAGTTGCAAATGGCGGTCATCGATTATTGGGTTTTCCCGCTTTCGCCCTGCGCCGATCTGGCCGGCAAGAAACCGGAGGTCATCGCCGAGCGAAACAAGGCCACGATCACCTGCAAACCGTTCATGCCGGACAAAGTTTTCGAACGCAACGGCGGCATCAAACTGGAAGACCGCCACGAGCTTCGCCGCGCCTGTCGTTTGCAGGATATCGCCCGGATTGCCGTGGCCGAAGCGATGATGATCAACCCGGTCCGCTTTGGTTCGCCGCCAATCCGGTTCCCGTTTGGGCCGAGGAAAGAAACGTCGCCGAGGATGCGGTGGTGAAGGCCTGCCTGTCGGCCGCCGGTTTCGACCCGGCCCTTCTGGACAAAGGCATGCTCGCCGCGATCGACATTCTTGAACGCAACACCAACGATGCGGTCGAGGCCGGGGTTTTCGGAGCGCCGTCTTGCGTCGTCGGCAGCGCGGTTTTCTGGGGCCAAGGCCGGCTGGCCGATCTGGAACGGCATTTGCAACCGCGATGAGACTCAGGCGCTGCGGGTCTGGTTCTTGCCGGCGCGTTTTGCTTCCTGAACCAACCGTTCGGCCCGGGCGATGAAACTTTCGCGCGTATCTCCCGGCAGCAGGGCCGTGGCCCCGAAGGATGCGGTGATGCTGCCGATTTCGGCACCGGTCTGTAGCGATGTCCAGGTGATGCCGGCAAAAGACTGGCGCAACTTTTCGGCGACGAGATGGGTGTCCGGCAAAGAGATGTCGGTAAACAGGATGGCAAATTCCTCGCCGCCGAATCGGGCGACGATGTCCCTGCCCTTCCGGCTCTGGATCAGGTTCGCCGCGAAATAGCGCAACACGTTGTCACCGGTTTCGTGCCCCCATTTTTCATTGAGCGGGCCGAATCCGTCAACGTCGGCGATGGCCAATGACAGCGGGGCCTTGCGCTGGCGGGCATTGAAGATGGCCTCGCCCAACAACAGGTCGAACCGGCGTCGATTCGGCAATTTGGTCAGATGATCGACGTTCGCGGTCTTGCGCGCCTCGGACAGTTCCTTTTCGAGGCCGCTGATCTTGGTCCGGTTGCGCTCCAGCTGGGTTGCCAGCTTGCGCGACGTGTCGAGCTGGGTCTGGTTCGTTTTCATCAGCGATCCGACCGCCGACAGCAACTCGCTGCGGCTGGCATTGAGACCAAGGCTGCGCTTGACCAGGCGCAGGTCGGAATTGGCCGCAACATTGTCAACCAGACTTTGCGAAACCGCGCCCGATACATCGGCCATGGTCAGGGCCAGCGAAGAACCATAACCCGCAAGTTCGTCGGTCAGGGATCGCTCCGACAGATACGTCGCGTACAGTTCCAGGATGCTGCCCCGGGTCAGCCGGGTGCCCATGTTCATGGCCTTGTCCAGGGCTTCGTTGATCGCCTCATTGCTGCGCGATGAATAGACGAACCAGACATGGTAGGATTCGGGCAGCAACGGGGTGCCAAATTCGCGGGCGAATCGCAGGGCACGTTCGGAAATTGCCATGATTTCCGCAGCGTCGTGATCATTGGCAAGAAGATGTCTTGGCGCGGCGGGCATGGTTTTCCTGATCCAGGCAATAGGTCCTTTTGCGCCGCGTTGGTGTAATAAGCTTTAACGGATCCGGCAAAATCTGCGTTTGTGGTCATTTTGGTTCGCAAACGGTTAATCCTTGGTTCATGGTTTGGATGTTGTCCCTCCGGGGTTGCGTGCTTATTTGTCGGGGGGCTTTTCGATGACCATGCTTCGCAAGACGGTCATGGCTTGCGCCATGGCCATTACGGCATTGTTCGCGGGGTCTGCGGCAATGGCTTTGACCGCCTGCCCGGATCAGGCAGGTTTCGACCGTTATTTCACCTTGGATATGGACGCGCCGGCCAGCGCATCCTGTTACGCTTGGGGCGACAATAACGATTCTGACGACGCAGCCTTTCAGGCGCTGCTGCTGGCCGATTTTCCGGACATCGGCCTGATCGACAAGAACAGCGAAGGACCGTCCGGAATATTGGACTCAACCGCCGGTCTGAATGGCGGAACCAGTGGTGACTTCAGCATCGACCTGACCGGACTGACCAATGTGATCCTTGCGTTCAAGACCGGTATTGGCCAATGCGGTACCGCGCCGAACAAATATGCCTGCGACCCGGCTTTCGCCGCATTCCAGATCTTCGGCACCGGGATCGTTTCCGGGACCTGGGCAGTAATTTAAAGCAAGGCCTGTCGCATATTTCGCTTTATGCCAGTGAAGGCCCGTCACCGGTGCCGCTCCCGGCGGCTCTGCCGCTGTTTGCCGTCGGTTTGGGCGTTCCGGGTCTGATCAGGCGCCGTCGGAAGGCGGTCTGATCCTTCACCGGCGATTGATTGCCGGCAACGGCGGCCGACTCGGCTGCCGTTGTCGTTTCGGCCAGCTGCCGGCGATTCGAGGATTTTCCGCCTGCGACATTTTTGTGAAAAATAGCGCTTGCATGACTCGCGGCCAGACCCTAGACAGGCGCTCATCGAAGCGGCCAAGCTGCTCCGGCGAGAAAAACAACAGTGATCGAGCGGGCAGCGGATGCGCCAGAAATGGCGGCCGTTCCCGTGTTTGTCGCTGCGCTCTTTGAAACTGTGATATGATGAAGGGATATGCGGGCGGTTTTGGTTTGTTTCGACGGA
>JAYTCN010000412.1:0-3102 GCA_043736475.1 Paracoccaceae bacterium | reverse complement strand
TTTCAGACGATGAAGCGCAGGATATCATCCGCACGGCAGCGATGCTGGCGGATGCCGCGCGGGTGGCGACCTTGCAGCATTTTCGCAGCGATGGTCTGACGGCAGATAACAAGGAGGCGGCGCGATTTGATCCGGTGACGGTGGCGGATCGCTTGTCGGAGCAACGGATGCGCGAGATTCTGGCGGCGCATCGGCCTGCGGACGGGATTCTGGGTGAGGAATTTGCTCCGGTGGTCGGGTCTTCGGGGCTGACTTGGGTTTTGGACCCGATTGACGGCACACGTGGGTATTTGTCAGGCACGCCGACCTGGGGGGTGCTGATCTCAGTCCGAGATGCTGCGGGGGTGATTTATGGCGTGATTGATCAGCCCTATATTCAAGAACGCTTTGAGGGCGGGCTTGGTCGCGCAGAGGTCAATGGGCCGATGGGGCGGCGGGTTTTGAAGACGCGGGCCGCGCGGCCATTATCGGAGGCAATTCTGTTTTCGACCTTCCCGGAAGTGGGCACGGCCGAGGAGGGGCTCGCGTTCCGGCGGGTGGCGCCGAAAGTGAAGCTGGTGCGCTATGGCATGGATTGCTACGCCTACGGTCTGATCGCGGCGGGGCAGATTGATCTGGTGATTGAGGCGGGGCTGCAGGCCTATGACGTGCAAGCGCCAATTGCGGTGATCGAGGCGGCGGGCGGGATTGTCACCGATTGGTCCGGCAAGCCGTGTCTGGACGGCGGGCGGGTGTTGGCGGCGGCCAATGCGGCGATCCATGCCGAGGCGTTGGCTTTGCTGAACGGGTAGCCGATTTTTGAGAAAAATCGTAGGGGGCTGTGCGCCCCCTCGGGCTACGCCCTCACCCTGCAGAGTATTTTCACCAAGATGAAAGACCTTGGCGGCATTGCGAGGCTTTGCTAGGTTCTGGCTGCGCGAGTCCTTCACTCCCCCTTCTGTCGCGCCTCCCTGATCCACCGAAGGGGGTGGTGCTAAGGGGAATCATGTCTGAAATTCTGATCAAGAATGCCGATGTCGTGGTGACGATGGACGGCGCGCGTCGCGAGATTGCGCGGGGTGATGTTTTGCTTCGCGGTGGGGTGATTGTGGCGGTGGGGCAGGGATTGGTGACGACGGGGGGGGTGGTTGAGGCGGCGGGCTGCGTGGTCACACCCGGTTTGGTCAACACCCATCATCACCTGTATCAGACCCTGACGCGGGCGGTGCCGGGGGGGCAGGATGCGTTGTTGTTCGGCTGGCTGCAGACGCTGTATCCGATCTGGGCGAAGTTCGGACCGGAGGAAATGTTTGTCAGCGCTCAGGTGGGCTTGGCGGAACTGGCGTTGTCGGGCTGTTCACTGACGTCGGATCATTTGTATCTGTTTCCGAATGGGTCGCGGCTGGATGATACCATTGCGGCAGCGGGGGAGGTCGGCTTGCGGTTTCATCCGACGCGCGGCGCGATGAGCATTGGCGTGTCGGATGGCGGGCTGCCGCCGGACAGTTTGGTGGAGCGCGAGGCGGCGATCCTTGAGGATTGCATCCGGGTGGTGGATCGGTTTCATGATGGGGATGAGGGCGCGATGGTGCGGGTGGGGATTGCGCCGTGCTCGCCGTTTTCGGTCAGCCGCGATCTGATGCGTGAGGCGGCTTTGCTCGCGCGCGACAAGGGCGTGATGCTGCATACGCATTTGGCCGAAAATGATGAGGATATCGCCTATTCGCTGGCGAAGTTTGGCTGTCGTCCGGGGCAATATGCGGAAGATTTGGGCTGGACGGGCGATGATGTTTGGCACGCGCATTGTGTCAAGCTGGATGCCGGCGAGATTGATCTGTTCGCACGATCCGGCACCGGAGTGGCGCATTGCCCGTGTTCCAATTGCAGACTGGGGTCGGGGATTGCGCCGGTAAGGGCGATGCGCGACGCGGGGGTGAAGGTCGGGCTGGGGGTGGATGGCTCGGCTTCTAACGATGCAGGTAATTTGATACTGGAGGCGCGGCAGGCGCTGTTGTTGCAGCGGGTGTCGCGCGGCGCGGATGCGATGGCGGCGCGCGAGGCGTTGGAGATTGCCAGTTTGGGCGGCGCGAAGGTGTTGGGGCGGAGCGATTGCGGGTCGCTTGAGGTCGGCAAGCGGGCGGATATTGCGATCTGGGATGTGTCGGGGATTGAGGCGGCGGGGTCTTGGGATCCGGTGGCGGGTTTGATCCTCTGCGGGCCGTCAAAGGTGCGTGATTTGTTTGTTGAAGGGCGGGCTGTGGTGCGAGGTGGCCAGATGGCGACGATTGATCTGTCCCGCGTGATCGCGCGGCAGAACCAGTTGGCGCAGGCTTTGGTCTGAGGCCTCAGGAAAACGATTTACAGGCCGGGGCGCTTCGGTTATTCAGCCCGCATGATCACCCGGACCGCCCTTATTGCCCGTCCCCGACTTGCCCGTCCCCGACGCCTGCGCTGAAAAGCGCAGTGGTTTGATCCGCTTTGGCCCGGCGAATAGGGCCCTCCCTCGTTGACTTCCCACACAGTCCTTGGCTACGCCTAGGCTTTCCCGTGAAAGGCCCTGCCCATGATCACCGCAGTTTTGCCCACCTACAACCGCGCACCGATGGCTTTCGTCAAAGGGGAAGGCTCTTGGCTGACGGCAGAGGACGGCAGCCGATATCTGGATTTGGGCGCAGGCATTGCGGTGAATTCCCTGGGCCATGCCAATCCGGCTCTGGTGCAGGCGCTGACCGAACAGGCGGGGCAGCTGTGGCATGTCTCGAACCTCTACCGCATTCCGCAGCAGGAAAAGCTGGCCGAGATGTTGGTGGAAAAGACCTTTGCCGACACGGTGTTCTTTACCAATTCCGGCACTGAAGCCTGCGAACTGGCGGTGAAAATGGCGCGGAAATATCACTATGACAGTGATATGGCCGACCGGGTCGATATCGTTGCGTTTGACGGGGCCTTCCATGGGCGGTCCACTGCGGCGATTGCGGCGGCGGGGTCAGAGAAGATGGTCAAGGGTTTCGGCCCGCTGATGCCGGGGTTTTCGCAGTTGAAATGGCGCGATGAAGACGCGGTCCGGGCGGCGATCACCACCCGGACCTGTGCGGTGATCATCGAGCCGGTTCAGGGGGAGGG
>JAYTCN010000411.1:0-3102 GCA_043736475.1 Paracoccaceae bacterium | reverse complement strand
GCAGGCCGGACACGCCTCAGGCAAAAGACCATCCAGCCGCTTGAACCCTCGGCGTCTGGCAGCGTAACGTCATTCAGCGACGGGCAAGAAAAGCAAAGCAATTCAAGACATGCGACGCGCGGAAACTTTCGGATGGGCGCACCGGTTCACTCAGGCAGGAAGGCCATCGCGGGTTTCGTCGATGACCCTGTCCGGCGCTGCCAGTAGCACCCGGCACCGTGTGCCGCGCGCCGCTGCAATGATCTTTTCAGCCCTCTTGCTGGCTGCGGTCACCGCGCGCGCCGAAACCGTGGTCCTGACCGGCGATCTTGGCTATGGCCCACAGGTTGTCAGGAAATTGCCCGCTGGATCGCAGGTGGATGCGCGCTCGGCGCTGTTTCGCGTTGCCAACAGCGGCACGCTGCACCCCTCGGCGGACAGGCCGTGCGACAGCAGCGAACTGCCGGTCAATCGCTATCCGTTGCAAATCCGTGAAAGCCCGGCCGTCACCTTGCTGGGCGGCCTCTTTTCAGGCCAGGTGCCGCTGTTGTCCGACTGGCAAAGCACCTATTGCAACAGCACGGGCGTCTTGTTGCGCGACAGCCTTGGCGCCATTTTCGAGGGTCTGCGGATGCGGCGGGTCTGGGATGCCATACGGATCACCGAAGGCTCCAGCGGCTTTCACCTGCGCGGGTCGTGGATCAGTGAGGTGCGCGACGACTGCATCGAGAACGACTATCTGAACGGCGGCCTGGTCGAGGACACGCTGCTTGACGGCTGCTTTTCCGGGTTGAGCATGCGCCCGCCAGAAGGCGCGGAGCGCAGCCCGGCGGGCGGTCCGTTCGTTCTGCGCGGCGTGCTGATGCGCATGCAGGGTTATTCCTACAAGGAGCAAATCCAGGAGGGGCCGCCGTTCAAGGCCGATGAAACCCTTGCCGAGATCGAGGTCTATGACAGCATTTTAGTCATGGGGAATCGCGACACGGTGAGCCAGTTGCGCCTTGCGATCGGTTGGACGCGAATTGGCCAATGCAGCGGCAACCTGCTTTTGTGGACCGCCGACACGCCGTGGCCGAAAAAGTTCGCGAGGCCGCCGGATTGCTTTCGGCTCGTCGAGGGCCCGGAGGCCCGGGCGATCTGGCAGGAGGCGCGGCGCAACTGGATCGATTGCCATCCGTTGATCCAACGCTTTGACGACGACCCGGCGTCGACACCGTCGGCCTGCGACCCTGGCGCCTTTGGCGGACTCTCAGCGCAAGCCCGGCAGTGACGGGCCACGGCGCGCAGGGCTTCATGACCTTGGCCGGGCGGGGGCTGGCGCGAATCATACTCAGCGATCACCGAGGGTTTCGCCGGGCTACAGCGCGACGCACATTTGCGTAACTAAACCGCTGATTGTGTCCGACGAACGATTGGTTCACATCGCTCAACAATCACCGCAAATCCGACTATGCTAGGGCGGAATTGTGATAATATTGTGACGAAAACATTGACTCACAATATGGACCAACTTACCTTTGAAGTCATAGGAGGGTGGAGTGGTGCTTGCCCCAGGAACGGTCGCCAGGGCGCACGTTCGTGGGTGGCGACTAAATACATTTTCTTGTTCTGGTATCTGCAATGAGATCTTCGCGGCGGGGCATATTGGTCTGAATAGGTATCAGATCCTAAAACAAACTCAAAAGCATCTGAGTTGTATGCCGTCGTCTTGACGACCCTTTGGTGCTGCCCGCGTATTATCAATCGGGAGTATAATAAATGCGTCAGTGGTCCGCAACTCATGACTTTTCAAGGGTTAAGCCTTCAGGTCCGGGCACAAGATCTTCCCAGGTCGTGAAGGAGGCCTCCGACGCCTCCCGCCAGCCGACGAAGGCCTTTTATCCACAATGGGGCAAGCGGATTGTCGACATTGTTGTGGTGGCATTAATTCTGCCGTTCGCGTTGCCGCTGATGGCCGTCTTGCTTGCGGTGGTTGCGCTCGACGGGGGCAAGCCGGTCTTCTCGCATCCGCGGGTGGGAAAGGACGGGCGGATTTTCCGGTGCTTCAAGTTTCGCACGATGGTTCTCGACGCCGAGGATCGCCTGCAAAGCATCCTGAGCAAAGATCCGGCAGCGGCCAGGGAATGGGCTGCGGACTTCAAACTTCGCAACGACCCGCGCGTCACCCGCCTCGGCCGGATTCTGCGCAAGACCAGCCTCGACGAGCTGCCACAGCTGTGGAATGTCATGCGCGGCGACATGAGTCTGGTTGGACCACGGCCGGTGACCGAAGCGGAGATCCCGCTCTATGGCCGCGACGCCGATGCCTATTATAGCGTGCGACCCGGCGTGACCGGCATCTGGCAGGTTTCCGGCCGGAATGCGACCAGCTTCGCGGAGCGGGTCGAGCTGGATCGAAGCTATGCGACGCACCTGTCGTTGCTTGAGGACATGAGGATCCTCGTGCTGACAGTTCCAACCGTATTGCGCGTGACTGGTTTTTGACGGTGACGATGACGTTGTTTGAGTCACAGAGTGGAGATTGATTTTGAGAATCGTTCACATCCTCACACGCCTGCTGCGCGCCGGGTCAGAAGAGAACACGCTTCTGACCGCCGCCGGCCAGATTGCACGCGGGCACGAGGTGATCTTGCTGCACGGTCGCGACGTGATGCCCGAGAACGCGAAGCAGTTTGCGCCGGGGGCCGAACTGATCGCAGCGCCAAATCTGGTGCGCAGCCTCAACCCGGTCCGTGATCTGGCGGCCTACCGCGAGATCCGGCGGATCCTCATGGCGACGCGGCCGGATGTGGTGCATACTCACCAGTCGAAAGCCGGGATCATCGGTCGTCTGGCCGCCAGCTCGGCGCGGGTTCCGCTCATCGTGCACGGCGTTCACATCCTGCCCTTTCTTGGCGTCGGACGGGCCCAGAAAATGGCCTACCTGCTGGCCGAGCGTGGCGTGGCGCGGATGACGCACGGCTTCATTCATGTCAGCGAAGGGATGCAACGCGCCTGCCTCGACCATGGGGTGGGGACTGATCAGCCACATTATGTCGTGCCCTCGGGCTTCGACATCACGCGCTTTGCGGCGGCGGAACCGTCTGCGGACTTGGCCGCGCTCTTCCGCCGTCGCGGAGACGA
>JAYTCN010000410.1:0-7302 GCA_043736475.1 Paracoccaceae bacterium | reverse complement strand
AGGTTTGCAGGAACAGGTTTCCGCATGGGTGGTGTGGTTTCTTAGTCTAATTTGATTTGCCCGCTTGGACTTTGAAAGGAAGCCCCGGATCAAGTCCGGGGCAGCGGGATAGGGAGGGGGCGGAACAGACCGATACCGCAAAACGTTCACATTCTTGCAAGTGCCTGGATGATGCATTGACGGGCGCGGCAAAGCTGCGCAATCTGGATTGGTGCAATTGCTGGCCGGGGGGTTCCAGATGGACTTTGATGCACTGTTTCAAGCGCAATTGGATCGGCTGAAATCCGAGGGCAACTATCGGGTGTTTGCCGAGTTGCAGCGGCATGCCGGGGCATTTCCGGCGGCGACGCGGCATCATTCGGGCCTGCGGTCGGATGTGACGGTCTGGTGTTCCAACGATTATCTTGGCATGAGCCAGCACCCCGATGTTCTGGCGGCGATGCATGAAGCGCTGGATGCGTGCGGCGCGGGTGCGGGGGGCACGCGGAATATCGCGGGCACCAATCATTATCATGTGTTGCTGGAGGCCGAGCTGGCCGATCTGCATGGCAAGCAGGCGGCGCTGTTGTTCACCTCGGGCTTTGTCTCGAACTGGGCCGCCTTGGGCACGCTGGGGGCACGCCTGCCGGGCTGTGTGATCTTGTCCGACGAAATGAATCACGCTTCGATGATCGAGGGTATCCGCCAGTCGCGCTGCGAAAAGCGGATATGGAAGCACAATGATCCGCGCGATCTGGACCGGTTGCTGGCGGACTGTCCGCCGGATGTGCCGAAAATCGTGGCGTTTGAAAGCGTGTATTCCATGGATGGGGATATCGCGCCCCTGGTCGAAATCGTCGAAGTGGCGGAAAAACATGGCGCCATGACTTATCTCGACGAAGTGCATGCCGTGGGCCTGTACGGGCCGCGCGGTGGCGGGGTTTCCGAAGCGCTGGGCCTGGCCCACCGGATCACGCTGATCGAAGGCACCTTGGCCAAGGCCTATGGGGTGATCGGCGGCTATGTCACCGGATCGGCGGCACTGGTCGATTTCATCCGCTCGTTTTCCAGCGGCTTCATCTTTACCACCTCGCTGCCGCCTGCGGTTGCGGCGGGGGCCCTTGTCGCGGTTCGGCACTTGAAGACCAGCGACCTGGAACGTTCGATACAGCGTCGTCAGGTGGCGCGACTGCGGGCGCGCCTTGATCGCCTGGGCATTCCGCACCTGCACAACTCCAGCCATATTGTGCCGGTGATGATAAAAGACCCGGTCAAGTGCAAGATGCTGGCCGATATCCTGCTTGACCAGTACGGCATCTATGTGCAACCGATAAATTATCCGACCGTTGCCAAAGGCGGCGAGCGGCTGCGGTTCACCCCGACGCCGCAACACAGCGATGCCGACATCGACACTTTGGTGCGGGCATTGGGTGCCCTGTGGTCGCAGTGCGCACTGGCGCGCGCCGTGGCCTAGCCGGTAACAACCGCCCCGTCGCTTGACCGAGGTCAATGCGTCAGCGTAGGGTTGGCGGCCAAGGTTCCGGTAGTTCATCGTCAACAGGAGTGGACGGGATGCCTTTTAAAAGAATTTCAGTGGTCGCCGGTTTGTCGCTGTTCCTGGCCGCGCCGGTCCTGGCCGAAGGCGACAGTGCTGCGGGCGAAACCGTGTTCGGCAAATGCAAATCGTGCCACGCGATAGTCGCCGACGACGAAACCGTGATCCAGAAAGGCGGCAAGATCGGGCCCAATCTGTTCGCGATCATCGGGCGCACTGCCGGAACCTATCCGGAGTTCAAATACGGCGATGACATGATTGCCGCCGGTGCGGCGGGATTGGTCTGGGACGACGTTTCGTTTCTTGCCTATGTGCAGGACCCGAAGGCCTTTTTGCAGGACTTTCTGCAAAACGATTCCGCCAAGACCAAGATGACGTTCAAATTGACCAAGGGCGGTGAAGATTTGCTGGCCTATTTGGCGGGTCTGTCGGGCGCTGACGGCGTCGCAGACGAGGATCCGGAAGCGACTGAAACCGAATAACCAGAGCAAATCAGGGACAAGCGGGAACCGGTTTTCCCGCCCGATTTGCGTAAAAACAAATGGTCAGACCAGTTCGGGCGATTCTGTCAGCGCCTGAACCGGTCTAGCCGTTCTCGCTTTCGACAACCAATCGAAGGCCCAAATTTGCTGGCGGCGCTCCGGCCGAGCATCCACCGGCGACCGGATCGCGGACAAAGACCGAAACGCCGGCTTCATGCAGCCCGGCGGCGATTTGGGCTGGACACAAATGCCCGCCGCGCGTCGCGACGGCGCATGTCGATGTCCATTCCCAAACATTCCCGAAAAGATCGGCGATACCGTTGGCACCTGTCCCGAAACTGCCGCCGGGTCGGACAATGCGCGACACTTCCGGCATCGTGCCGTAATCGGCGGCCCATGCCAGTTTCGGGTCGTCAAACAGTTTTTCCGTCTTTCGGCGCGAGATGCCACCGGAAAAATCGGCCCATTCCCTGGAAGTCGGCAGCCGGAATTTTCCGATGCCCCGAGTGTTGATCCAACCGATGTATTCGGCGACGTCGAATGCGTTGATGCCGGTTACCGGCGCGGCATCTGACACCCCAGCGAGCGGATTTTTCGGCAAAAACGAACATCCGCCGGCATCAACGCAGGCATTCCATTCAGTCCAGCTCACCTCGTACCGGCCGACACCAATTCGTTGCCCGTCGGCCAGCGCTATGTCGACGAATGGGCCCGGCTCGAACCCCGGCTTGGGAAAGGCCAACATTGCCGCGCCGACAAGGCCCGTCAGTGTCGCCAGTCCCAGCAACCGGAATTCGACCATTTCGCGCATCAGCTCACAGCACCAATGGCCCCGGGGCCCGGACCTGGGTCATCAGGTCGTCGTTCCACTCGCCCTCGACCACCACATGGGCGGTGGCGCCCAGCAGCACTGCCTCGATCAGGTTGTGGCTGACATAGGCATAGATGCCGGGCTGGCGGAACGTGTAGGCCATCGCCCCGGCCGAACCGCCGCGAATGAACCAGGTTTCCAGATTGGTCGCCGGCGTGTCGTTGAAAGACCCGGTTTCCCAGACCAGATCGCCGTGGCCGCCGATCAGATGCGGGCGCGAGTCGCGGTTGGACTGGGCGTGGATGAACAGCACGGTTTCGCCGACATTGGCTTTCAGGGCATTGTCACCGGTCAGCGCCCCGGCCTTGCCATTGAACACAACATGCGAAGGGGTCAAAGTCCGGGCGACGACTTCCCAATCGGACATGTCCTCACCGGCAGTTTCGAAAGCGACATAGTCGCCGTTTTCGTCCTTCGGGATGTAATAGTCCTGTTCGCCGATATAGAAGGAACGGTCGTAGGCATAGGGAGCGCCTGCGGCATCCTTGAGGCCGTCACGCGGCAAGACCATGATGGCGCCGTTCATACCATGGGTTACGTGATACGGGATCATGATGTCACCCGGGGCGCAGTGATAAACAAACACGCCGGCCTTGATCGCTTTCCAGCGCAGGACAACCTGTTCGCCCGGCAAGACCATGGTCAGCGCGCCACCGCCCAGGGCGCCAGTGGCGGCATGAAAGTCGATATTGTGCTCCATGAGATTGTGGTCGAGGTTTTGCAATGTCAGTTCGACATAGTCGCCCTCGTGCACCACCATGATCGGTCCGGGGACGGATCCGCCGAATGTCAGGGCCCAGATCTGGGTGCCGTTGTCGTCGACTTCCATGATTTTTTCGTCGATCGTCAATGTGATCTCGACGATCTTCGGACCGCCCGTCGCGACTTGTTCGTGTTCGGGCAAAAAGGGCGGGGCCACCAGCGTCTGCCTGACGCGCGGCAGCAAGGCGAGATCGGTTGGCGTTTCCTGAGCTTTGGCGGATTTGGCAAGAGCAGCGGTTGCAAGCGCGGTGGCAGCGGCCAATCCTGTCACCTTCAAAAAATCCCGGCGGTTTTCCGTGAACGGCAGTTTGCTGGAGAGTTCTGACATCGGTAAGTTCCTTTTTGGGTCCATTGCGGTCGATCTTGGCGCATTTCTTGGCGCGCGGGCCTTGATCTAGATCACGTCGGCACCCGTTCGACAAAATGCCGCAGCGACCTGGGCGCGCCGATGCGCGGCTTCCTGGCTTGACGCCATTCTGAATCCCGGTTCAATGTGAGTTCGGTCCGGTGGCCGCCCGAGGCGTTCATGCGAATTGAAACGGTCGAGCTGACAGGCGACAGCGCGGGCACGCGAAGGACTTTGTCGGTTCATCGTTATGGCAATGCTGGCGCAGTGCCCAAGGTCTATATCCAGGCAGCCTTGCACGCCGACGAAATGCCGGGGGTGTTGTTGGTCCAGCACCTGCTGCCGCTTCTCGATTCAGCTGATGCGACAAACAGTATCACCGGCGAGATATTGGTGGTGCCGATCGCCAACCCCATCGGGCTGGCACAATGGGCGTTTCACCGGCCGCTTGGCCGTTTCGAAACCGAGAGCCTGGACAATTTCAACCGGCACTATCCTGATCTTGCCGAGTTGGCGGCCGATGGTCTTGCCGCGAAACTGACCTTGTCCGCCGATGAAAATCTGGCAATCATCCGGCAAGGCTTCCGCGAAGCGCTGGCTATGGCAGAAGCCAGGTCTGACCTGCAGCAACAGCGGCTGACATTGCTGAAATGGTCCAGTGACGCCGATTATGTGCTTGACCTGCATTGCGACCACGAGGCGGTGATGCATCTTTACGCGTCACCGGCGCGCCCGGCGGACACGTCGTTGCTGGCGCGCTGCACCGGGTCAAAACTGGCACTTGTCAACGAAGTTTCGGGCGGCAACGCCTTCGACGAAGCCCACACCGCGCCCTGGGCGGCACTGAAGCGACGGTTTGGCGACAAATTTCCAATTCCGGACGGTTGTTTTTCGGCGACACTGGAATACCGCGGTCAATTGGATGTCGATGACGCCACGGCGGCTGCCGATGCAAACAATCTGGTGACCTTTCTGATCAAGGTCGGAGCGATTGTCGGGACGCCTGTGGCGCAACCGTTTGCCGAACCTCCAACTTACCCGCTGGGCGGATGCATGGAGATATTGGCGCCGCTTGGTGGCGTCGTTGCCTGGAAAGCCGCGCCGGGTGACTGGGTGAAAACCGGCGATGTCGTATGTCACATCACCGATCCGGCCACGCGCAGCAGGGTGGAATTGACTGCGCCTATTGACGGATTGATTTTTAGGCGAGAACTTTGGCGGCAATGTCTGCGCGGCCACGGCCTTTGCCACGTGGCCGGGCCGGAGCCGCTTGGTAAAGGCCGATTGCTTTCAGACTAATACTAAAAACTTCAGGGAGTGAACTGCAATGCGAATGTTTTTCATGAATGTGGTTTCCGGGTTGGTTCTTGCCGCCGCGCTGTCATTTGCTGCGCCATTGGCGGCCGATGATGTGTTTGACCGGGGCGTCGGCTCGGAATGGTCATCGCTGGACCCGCATGTGAATTTTGACGCGGCGGCTGGCTGGATCCAGTCCGACGCCTATGAGGGGCTGATCACCTATGATCCGTCGGGCGGGATTATCCCCGGTGCCGCCGAAAGCTGGGAAGTCAGCGACGACGGCAGGACCTATACGTTCCATCTGCGCGACGGGCTGAAATGGTCGAACGGCGACCCGCTGCTGGCGCAGGATTTCGTCAACGGGGTGCTCAGGACCCTGAACCCGGAAACCGCGTCGGAGAAAGGTTATTATTTCACCTCGACCATCGAGATCACCGGGGCGGCGGCGCTGAACAACGGCGAGACCACGGATATTTCCGGTTTTGGCATGACCGCGCCGGATGACCGCACCGTGGTGGTGGCGATGGACAATCCGGCCCCGCATATGCTGGATCTGATGGGATCGTTCCAGCTGACGCCTTTGCATGGGCCCAGTTTTGCGGCGCATGGCGCCGGGGTATTCGTCGATCCGGCCAACCTGGTGTCGAACGGCGCCTATGTGATCAGGGAAATCGTGCCGCAAAGCCACGTCTATCTGGAGGCCAATCCGAATTATTGGGACGCCGCCAATGTCAGCATCAAGAAGATCAAATATCACGTGACCGAGGATGTGGCGACCGAGCTGAAACGCTATCAGGCGGGCGAGATCGATGTCACCTATGACGTGCCGCTGAACCAGATCGACGCCCTGATGGCGACGGGCGAGCTGCATGTGGCACCGACGACCGAGGTGATCTACTACAGCTTCAACCTGACGCATGCGCCGTTCCAAAGCCACGACCTGCGCCGGGCCCTGACTTTGGCGATTGACCGCGACACGCTGGAAAACAAGATCGTCAAGGGCGGCACCATCCCGACTTTTTCCTACGCCAGCGGATTTGACCCGACTTATGCCGGGCCGGCGATTGCCGAGGCGACCATGACCCAGGCCGAGCGCGAGGCGTTGGCGCAGGAGCTGTACGCGAAAGCCGGATATGGACCGGACAATGTGCTGAAACTGAACATTGTCTCGACCGTGGCGGAAGACCCGGCAAAACGCTCGCAAGGCATCGCGCTGATGTGGAAAAAGGTGCTGGGCGTCGAGGCGGTGGTCGAACCGGTCGAGCGCAAGGCCTGGCTGGATATTTTCTACGCCGGAACCTGGGACGTGTTTGCCGACAACCTGGTCGGCGATTTTGCCGGGGCGGAGACGTTCCTGTCTTACATGCGGCCATCGGCCGAGCCGGGTTACAACTGGGTGAAACCCGAATATGACGCGGCGATGGATGTGGCGGCGGCATTGCCGGACAAGGCGTCGCGCAATGCGGCCTTGGCATTGGCCGAGAAGATATTGCTCGATGATTACCTGTTCGCGCCGGTCGGCATCTTGCCGTCGCGCCATCTGATCAAGCCCAGCATCAAGGGCTGGAGCGACTCGCCGGCGGGCTACAACAACACCCAGTTCCTGCGCATCGAAGAATAGGATCGAAGGCGCGGCTTTTGGGCCGCGCCGGGTCCAGCGATGGGACGATTTCTGGCACGACGACTGGGGGAAGGGGCGCTGACACTGGCCTTGCTGGTGACGGCCACGTTTTTCGTCATGCGGCTGGCCCCCGGCGGGCCGTTTTCCAAGTCGCGCAAATTGTCAGCCGAGGTGCTGGCCAATATCGAGAAGAGCTATCATCTCGACGAACCGGTGTGGCGGCAATTCGCCCGCTATGTCTGGGGCCTGCTGCATCTTGATTTCGGACCTTCGACCCGGTTTCGCGACTATTCGGTCGGTGACTTGCTGGCTTCGGGCCTGCCCTATTCGTTGACGATCGGTTTCTGGGCGGTGCTGCTGGCGGCCTCGGTCGGGATCACTTTGGGG
>JAYTCN010000409.1:0-3106 GCA_043736475.1 Paracoccaceae bacterium | reverse complement strand
CAGGACAGGCCGCCACCCGGGACGATCATGGGACTGCCAGTGTGGCGGGTCAGATACCTTGACGGGTATCTGGATAAAGCGCTGAACTTGTTGGAAAGAATCCATCTTTGAGCATCAATTGTCCGGCACAGACTGGGCCGCGTGCGGATCAGAAATGCACGGCGTGGGTTGCCCGAGTGGTCATTTTGGACATCGCCGATTGCCACAAAATGCCCTTCATCCCCGTCGTGAATCGCATCTGCATCGGAACCAGCTTTCAGCGTGGTGTACGCACGAGCAAACCTGCGATTTTCGCCGTCGGAGATTGCAATGACAGCGGCCCCAACCTGACCCCGGTCTCTGCGTTTGAGGGTCCTATCGCGGCCAAAAACCCTGCTCGCCGGAAAATATGAACGCACCGCACCGGTAGACCGGAAGCAACTTACCGGACCAATTGCCGGTGCCGGATTGACGCACCGCATACCAGAAAGGCTCATGCTGCCAGTGATACCCGCCCCGGCTCAGGACAAGCCGTTCCTTGGCCCAGATGATCTGGGACCGGATGCAGCGATTTTGATCTCCAAGCAGCCATAGCCATCGCCCGCGTCGTGCTGGACTGATATTTCCGTTTGGTCACACAGGCAAGCCGGCCCAGCCAATTGCGTCTTCAAGCGCGTTCGACATGCCTAGGACAAGCACATCGTCACCGGGCCGGCCGGTGATTTGCACCGCCACAGGCAAGCCCGAAACCGTCAGGGAAACCGGCAAAACCGCCGAAGGTTGCCCGGCGAGGTTGGCGGGCGTCGCGAAGGGGGCAAAGCCATAGCCCCGTTCAACCCACTTCTGAAGGTCGGACCCGCAAGCGGCGTAAGTCAGACTGCCGAGTGGTGCAGGGTCTTCGCTCAGCGCGGGCGTCAAAACAAGGTCGACCTCTTTCATCGAACGACCGATCGCCTGCGCTACCGCCGTCATCTTCAAGCGGGCTTCCAGCAGATCAAGTGCCGAAAGTTGCCTTGCCTGCTCGATAAACGCCCATGTCATCGGTTCCAATTCGTCGCGTTCGGGTTGGCGTCCAAGCTCGCGCGCGCGCTCTTCCACCAGATGCAGGACCTCCACGATCCAGAGTGAGTCGAACCACGGGCCCGACTGTGCCTCGACCGGAAAGTCATAGGGCACTACGATATGGCCCATCGCTTCCAGCAGAAGCGCCGCGTTCTCGGCCGCGGCCACCTGCGTGACTCCGGCAGACCGACCATACGCATCCTTTGTCGTCAGCCCAATCCGCAGGGGGCCAATTGTCCCGTCCAAAGCCGCAATAAAGCCGCCGGCCGGCACCTGCCGCCCGATCCTCGTTCCCCGATCAGGGCCTGCCGTCAGATCAAGCGCCGCAGCACTATCGCGCACAGAGCGCGTCAGCACATGATCCGAGTCGAGACCGCTCGCGATTTCGCCCCACCAAGGGCCCAACGGATTCAGCCCGACCGAGGGTTTGAAGCCGAACACGCCGCAGCAGGCGGCAGGGATACGGATCGACCCGCCAAGATCGGTGCCGTGCGCCATTGGAACCATTCCACTGGCAACGGCGGCAGCAGCGCCGCCGCTGGACCCGCCGACCGTCACCCCCGCATTCCAAGGGTTCCGGCATGGCCCGTAGGCCAGAGGTTCGGTCGTGAAATCCCCAGCGAACTCCGGAGTATTCGTTGTGCCCAGAACGACAAGTCCGCCTTCGCGCCAGCGGCGAACCATCGTGCTGTCACCCATTGGCTGCGCCGTTGCGAAGAAGCGCGAGGCAAAGCGGGTGGGCAGCACCGCCGAGTAAAGGTTCACGTCCTTCAGCAAGAACGGCACACCCCAAAGCGGCCCCGCTTGTTCGGGGCGGCTCCGATCCATCTCGTCCGCCTCGGCCCGCGCCTCATCGAACCGTTCAGCCACAACCGCATTCAGCACCGAATTTTGTTTTTCGATGGTGGCAATCGCAGCATCTGTCGCCTCGCGGACGGAAAAGTCGCGCATGGCGATCCGGGCTGCGAGGTTCAGTGCATCGGTTTGGTGTGGTTTGCTCATCGGCTGTTCTGCCATTGAAAGGGAGGTGCCATGCGACATCCACGGACGTCGTTGCGGTTCGCGCCACTCACTTTGCGTCAAGAAGCGCCGCAATGGAAGGGCGCGCTGGTCAGCAGTCTCTCGTGGTCGTGCCCCCCCCGGTTAGGAATCAAGGCATGGCCCATCTCTAGCAGCGCCGGGTCCACAATCTGGCCGTCAGCCGCGATCATCTACCGGATTATTTACCGCGATCACCTCCAGCCGCACGCGCTGCACGATGTCCGGACAGAAAATCTGTTGCACAAATCGACTGACCGGCGCAGTTCCCCTTTCTGCGGACGGATTTAACCCACGGCTTCTGTGACGGGTATGCCAAGTGCGGTGAAGCCGCTCAGGACGGCCACACGGACCTGGAACTCGGCCACTTGACGGTCGAAGTCCCGCGCCATGAGGCGCTGGCCGAGCAATTTCGTAAAGTGCATCTTGGTCTCGACTCGGCTCCTGCGGTGATAGCCGCTCTGAACCGCCCCGGTTTTGCCGGAGACCAAATAGTCCCTATTACGCGACCATATCGAGTGTGGTCAGGTTTGCATGAGACACGCCTCCTCTGCTTCAGCGGGTGGGATGTTGCCGATGGGTTCAAGCAGGGTGAGTGGGTGAACGCCACCGGTTCAAGCGAACCCACGAACGTGGTTGAACCAGTCGACCCATTTGAAGGTTTCCAGTTCCACCTCCTTCATAGTTTTCCACGAGCTGCGCCTGCGAATGACCTCGGTTTTGTAAAGGCCAATGATCGTTTCGGCCAAGGCATTGTCATATGCATCACCAACACTCCCGACTGACGGCTCGATGCCAGCCTTCGCCAACCGCTCGGTGTAGCGGATGGAATCCGCCTTGCACCCCACGGTCGCTGTGGTGGATTAGGCCGCCCTTATGAACCGGCCTGCGCGCATAAAGTGCTTGTTCAAGCGCGTCGAGAACGAAGTCTGTCTTGGCTGAACGTGACACTTTCCAGCCGACGATGCGGTTGGCGAAGGTGTCGATCGCGAAGGCTACGTAGGCAAAGCCCTGCCATGTTGAGACA
>JAYTCN010000408.1:0-3117 GCA_043736475.1 Paracoccaceae bacterium | reverse complement strand
GCTCGCTGCGCGAGGCGCTGGAGGAACTGGAAAAGGACATGGACTTCCTGCTGGTCGGGGGCGTTTTCGGGCGCGACATGCTGGAAAGCTACATGGCGCTGAAGTGGGAAGAGGTCTACCACTACGAACACACGCCGCATCCGGTGGAATACCAGATGTACTATTCCTGCTGATCGGGTGAAATAGAACTAGAAGGAGGGGCACCCATGGGGGTGCCCCTCTTGCATTTGGCGTTCGCAATTTTCCTCGATTTCATCGAAGGCCGAAAAGAGCGTGTGCTGGTGATTCGCCCAGGTCGCCAGGAGCTTTCGCCCACTTGTGGACAAGGTTGGCCAATATCTCATCCGTCCGAACTGGTTCACCTAAGCTTTCACCCTCCCGGTGGACACAAACCGTGCTCGCGATGAGTGGCTGTGGCCAGAAAAGCTTGAGCATATAGCATTGAAGAACGCAAAAGTGTCCCTTTATGTGTGGCCATATGTTCGATATAGTGTGATTACAGTAGAAAGAGAGGAATTTATGACCGTAGATAGGGACACGCTGGCTCGGCTCATGCAACAACAAGGCATGCGCCCGAAAGACTTGGCTGAGGCAACCGAGGGCAAGGTGAGTGAAAAGACCATTCGTCGCGCACTCAAAGGCGAGGTTCATCCGAATGAAAACACCGCCCGCTTGCTTGCAAAGGCACTTCAGGTCGAGAATGGGTTTCTTGCCAGCCCCCCCGACGAAGACAGTAAAAAGTGGACGAAAGTTCGTGAGTTTTTGCGGAAGCAGCTAATGGTAAGTATGACCGGCAAGGATTTCGTCAATTTTGACCTGGTGACGCGCCACTACAACGTCGACACCGATTACATCATCAAGGCAGCACCGCTGATGTTTTCCCTTGTGGCGGAGCTTTCCTTGGCCAAGCGCCGCGAAGATCTTGATCGGGCGTGCGAATGGGATAACAGCATCCCGCCGCACCTGCGGAATGCGTCCGGTTTAGCGGTCAGTCAAATGGATGAAGTCCTTGGGGCCGAGAGGGAGTCCATCGCGCGCGCCGATCTCTTCGGTCGCCACTTACTTGACTCGCTCGATTTCTATGCGGATCGCTACGCACCTGTCCCCTTCCGCAACTTTCTGTGGAAGTTCGCTGAGGAAACCAACGGCGAGGCGTTCAAGGAGGTCCACCATGACCGGCGCGGCATCGATTACGATATCTTCGTTGCAGACCTCGATGTCATCACCAATGGTGACTCCGCTGCAAAGTGTGCTCTCGAAAACCGACGCGTCCGCATCCGCGACATTCCTGAAGATCTTTTCCAAGAAGGCAAGGCGACGGAACGCGCGGATTGGCTGAAGCGGCACTTGACCGACGACGACCTTGAGGATTTGGACCAGATTGCCTCGTTCAGGCTCAGGCTGGAACCCAATGCAACCGAAGGAGCGGAGTGAAATCATGGCAAGCAAGCATCATCGGGATTGCATCGGTATCTGCCGGACGGGTGGGTGCCACCCCATCGGACTGGGGCATCGGGGGAAGCATCTGGCAGTCATCTGTCAGGAAGGCGTCGTTATCATGCCGTCCAGCCCGAGCGACAATCGTTGGCGCCACAATGCACTTGCGTTTGCCCGGCGTCTGGCAAAGGTCTGACAGGCTGTATTATTGCTGAAGTGGGAAGAGGTCTACTACTACGAACACACGCCGCATCCGGTGGAAGTCCAGATGGACTATTCCTGCTGATCACGGATCACCGGGATCATGGGGCGCCCTCGGGCGCCCCATTTCATTTGGCAATCCGGGCGCGAAGGTCGGCAACCTGCGGGACACCTGCGAGCAGGCGCGCCGCCCGTACCGCTGGCGCTCTGCCCCTTGATTGCCGTTGTTCTGCCCCCGCTTGGCCATGATTTTGGCCATACTGAAACAGATTTCACGGAGGCCCTGATGACACTGCCTGAACCCGGCAAGCGCTTCGAATCGGCCCGAACGGCGCAAAGTGCACTGCGCCCGAAAATCTGGATCGAGGGGCGCCAGCGGCCGCAGTTTGGCTTGAAAGCCTATGCCGCAACCGTTCTTGGCATGGCAAAACGCGACCTGATCCCCGCAATGCTGGAGGCCGAAGGGCGGCTGAGGGGCCTAGGGCGTCGGGTGGCCAATGGCGAAATGCGGGTCAAACCGGGCGGGACGGGCCGACTGCAGCGCGCGCTGCCGTCACAGCAAAGGGTCGGCGGCTGGATCCTCGGTCTGGCCCAATTGTTTGCCGACAGCCGAAACCGTCTGGACCCTGCCGCGACGGACGATGCCGAATTGGCCTGTCCCAACCTTGTTCGCGGCGGCGCCGTACTGACCCTGGTCAGGCCAAAGCCGACAGGTGTGGTCAAGGCGGCACAGGTTTCGAAATCTCCCGACGAGCCGACGCTGCACGCCATCCGCAGCGCCATCAGCCTGGCACCACACGATGCCGGACTTGAGCCGCGCCGCCACGGAAGCCGAACGCAGACGATCGCGGTGGGACCTGTGGCCAGAGAAACGGGCGCCAGGGTCGGACTGGTTGCAACCCTGAAAAAATTGCTGTGGCGTGCCCAGTGCCGGGTCCTGCTGGGCGTTCTGATCCCCTTTGCCATTCCCGGCGGGGCGATCAAGGCGCTGCTGTTCCATCTGAACGGCGGGGATCTGGGCGATTGGTCCTGACTGTTCACCCCGAAGGGCCAATCAAAGCAAAATCGGCGCATTTCATTTGTGGCGGAAACATAGCCGCCACCATGGTTAAATTCATGTAAAAGCCTTGGTTGTTTCCATTTGCGATCACAATCATACGCCAACTTGGCGAAAGTCCTAGCCGGAGAAACAACATGGCATCCCCCGAACTTAGCACAATTGCCCAGCTTTTGTACCCTGACCTGCAAACACTCGATTTCGCGCGGATCGTGGCCGAGCTTGACACGGTGCTGACGCGCCTGCGCGGCAGCGACGTCGCGATATGCTGGGATTGTGACGACCTCGTCACCTTTGATCTGCCCGAAACCCGCATCCTTTTGGCTTGGTTCGATACCGGCACGCGCGGCCGTGGTGGCTGCCTGACCGTCTCGGTCGGACCCAACCCTTCTGCGACTGACCCATTGAGCAAGGCGGAACAT
>JAYTCN010000407.1:0-17808 GCA_043736475.1 Paracoccaceae bacterium | reverse complement strand
AAAATCGCCCATGCGATAGAACATCAGAGCGTCGGGATACTTCCCCTTCAACTCCAGATACTGCGCCATCATCGGCGTTATGCTTTGATTCTGGCCGTCCATCGGAAATGCACCATCCCAGACAGGGACTACAGTCTGGCAGGCCCGGCGAAAAGCAAGAAAGTTCGGCGATCGAAGCCAAAAGTAATTAGCCCGACCCTGGTTCGTGCCAGCAACTGACAATACCCAATGGAACGCACGCGCCCGGCCTGATAAGTCGGACCCATGACAGAATTTTCGGTGGATTATCTCGACAACGCAGCGCGCAGCGAGTGGGTCAGGCTGCGAACGCTGATCGTCTTGCGCTGGATGGCAATCGCCGGCCAAACAGCGGCCATATTTTTCGGGACATGGCTTACCGGGCTGGATTTGCGGCTGGATTTGTGCGCGTTGGCCATCGGTCTTTCTGCCGCCTTCAACGTCATTTCAGCCGTTGTCTATCCGCAGAACAAGCGCCTTTCTGAGCGCAACGCGACCCTGACGCTTTTGTTCGATCTGTTTCAACTGGCGGCCTTGCTGGCCCTGTGCGGCGGCCTGACCAACCCTTTCGCCGTCCTGATCCTTGCCCCGGTCATCATTTCTGCAACCGCGCTGACATTGCGGGCAACGCTGGTGGTCGGGTTCAGTGCTATCGTGCTGGTTTCGTTGCTGGCGTTTTTCTATTGGCCGCTTCAAATGCGCGATGGAACCATTCTTGAGCAGGCACGGCTGTTCACATACGGCATGTGGGCGTCAATGGTCATTGGCATTGTGTTTACCGGAACTTATGCAAGACGCGTTACCGTCGAGACCTATTCGATGTCACAGGCACTCAGCGCCACGCAGATGGCCTTGGGCCGCGAGCAGCGACTGACCGCACTTGGCGGAGTCGTCGCCGCCGCCGCCCACGAACTCGGAACACCACTTGCAACGATAAAACTGGTCGCATCGGAGCTGGCAAGAGAGTTGAAGGGCCAACCGGAACTGATGGCGGACGCCAATCTTATTCTGTCCCAGACGGATCGGTGCCGGGTCATTCTGGCGGAAATGGGTCAAAGCGGAAAGGACGACGTGCATCTCCGACACGCACCAATCTCTGCAATAATCGAAGAAGCGGCTGAGCCGCACCGCAACCGGGGCAAAAGGCTTGTCCTCAGAATTGACGGTGTGTTGCCGGGGCAACTTCAGGAATCGGAGCAGCCCGAAATTTCACGCTTGCCGGAAATCGTTCATGGAATCCGGAATCTTGTGCAGAACGGTGTCGATTTTGCCCGATCGACCGTATGGATCGACATCGACTGGACCGAGACGATACTGCGCGTTGTCGTCGGTGACGATGGACAGGGATACCCCCCCGACTTGATCGGCAGAATCGGCGACCCCTTTGTCCGACAACGAAAGGGATTGTTGCGACAGGAACGGATCAGGCCCGAGTACGAAGGCATGGGGCTGGGGCTATTCATCGCCAAGACGCTGCTGGAAAGATCGGGTGCCAAACTGACTTTTGCCAATGGCTCAGAAATGCCCGAACTGGCAGAACCGACTGCGGTTCCAACCGATCTTGCCAGGCCGACGGGGGCGGTCGTCGAAGTGGTTTGGCGACGGAGTGCGCTGGAAGTAAAGCGCAGCACCGTCCGAGGCTCGCTCGGCAAAAACCAACCGATGAGCGCTTAACTGCTTTTTAACAAAACGGTGCCACGACTTTCCGCTCGACTGACCAATGCATCGAACGGATATTTTGCACTTGCTGGAACCATACTCCGCTGAGATCGTCTCTGTCATCGTAAGTTTGGCAGTTTGTTTTGTCCTTTGTCGCGCCGAATTCCGCAGACTTCTGCCGACGACATCGCCGGTAGTGACATGGCCTGGCCCGAAGTTGGATTCGCGCGCGGATTCGACGATTTTTGCCCAGAACATTGGCTTTGCCGGGGCGCGTGACTTTGAGGCCGCGTTGCGACTGGCACTGGACGAATGCCCAATTCCGGCTTGGTACCGTGACGCGGACGGTCGATTTCTATTTGGAAACCACAGCTATGACGACGCTGGTGTTGCAAGTTGGCTGACAGCGCAACCGACAGTCGGGGGCGATGCTTTCGAGCGGGCACCTCCTGGACCGAAAAACCCTTCCGAAGCCCGTCGCTATTCTGCGACCTTGTCGAAATGGTTTGAAATATCGGAACTGGCGGGTCGGACGTCGGGGATTTTCGGCTTCGCAATCCCGGTGGAATCGGCCGTGCAGTCGGAGCAGGCGCTGGAAAGATTGCGTTCGACAATGGTGCAGACTTTTGCCCATTTGCCGGTCGCCGTGGCCATTTTTGACGCCAATAAAACCCTTACAATATTCAACCCGGCGCTCGCCGACATTCTTCTGCTTGACGTCGTGTGGCTCGCGAGAAAGCCCTCATTACAGGACTTTCTGGAACGACTGAAAGTCTGCCTGAAGGTGCCGGAATTGCGCGATTTGCAAGAATGGCGACGCTTGCGTTCGGTGTTGGACGGCACCGATCAGATCGGCCGGTACAGGCACGACTGGCATCTGACCGAAGGACGAACGATTCATGTGTCGGCGTATTCGCACAGTCCCGGTGCCGCCGCCCTGATGTTTGAAGACGTCACCGCACAGGTGACGCTGGAGCGTCAAGTCCGCAACGAAGCATTTCTGAACGCCACCGTGCTGAACAAACTATCCGAGGCGATAGCCATATTCGACTCGGCGGGATGCCTGACCAATGCAAACAACGCTTTGGCGGAAATTTGGGCAAGTGGTCCGTCCGATCAGACCGGGCCGCGCAAGATAACCGACTTGACGGCGGAGTGGAGCTCGCTTTGCCGACCCAGCCCGTTTTGGGGCGAACTACGAAATTTCGTCACCGGTCAAACGCTGCGGGAGGATTGGTCGGCAAAGCTTGTCGGCCTCAATGGAATGGACATCGATTGCACTGTTTCCCCTCTGCCAGACGGATCGACATTGGTACTGTTTGAAGCCGGACCCCCGCATGATACCCGTCAACCGACCGAGTCGCGAAATCGGACGGCGTAGCGCCGGGCCGGTTCGCAAAGCCGTTTTTGACGCGCCGCAAGACCATGTCGGCCGCATCATTCATTGAAACAACTTTGGCCTGCGTGATAACGTCTGTTCATGCCCGAAGCGGTGAACCCAAACTTCTGCAGGTTCCTTGTTGTTCCAATTTGAATCCAAAAGTCCGCAGGCTACCAGCGAGCTGGCAGAATCCCTGGCTCCTTGGCTCGATTTTGGTGACGCGCTACTGCTCGACGGACCGGTGGGTTCTGGCAAAAGTCACTTTGCCCGGTCACTGATCCGTGCCCTGTGCGGGCAGCAATCCGAAGTGCCATCGCCGAGTTTTACCTTGGTGCAGACTTACGAGTATTTGCGCGGCCAGGTTTGGCACATCGATCTGTATCGTCTTGCAGGAGCCGAAGAGGTGGCAGAACTGGGCCTTGAAACAGCGTGGCTCTCCGCAATTGCAATAGTGGAATGGCCCGACAGACTTGGACGAACGCGACCGGCGCGTCACTTGGCGATCGACATTTCGCCCCATGCATTCGAAGAAAACTGGCGAAACATTCGGATCGCGCCAAAGGGCGACTGGCCTTGGCTGGACGGCGCGCTCGGCCAGTTCGATGCGTGATCGCGACAGCATGCGGCGCGCGTTTCAAGACCGCGCCGACTGGCGCGACGCAGAGGCCTTGCCGCTGGCTGGCGACGCTTCGCGCCGACAGTATTTTCGCCTCGTATCGCGGTCGAAAGCGCGGCAAACTGCGATACTCATGGACGCTTCTGCCGAGGCAAGGCAGACGACCCGGGCCTTTTGCGCAATCGATGCATGGCTTATTGAGAACGGTTTAAGCGCCCCGCAGATAATATACGCCGAGCCCGAGAACGGGTTGCTGTTGCTGGAAGACCTCGGCGATGGCTTGTTCCCGAACATCGGTGCTGAAAACACCGAAATGCAACGGGTCATCTATTCCGCGGCAACCGACGCCCTCGCTTATTTGCATACAAAGCCGTGCCCGACGAAGTTTGAAAACGGAACCCGATTGCCGGCCCAAACCCGCGAGCATCTGGTTTCTCAATCGCGCATCTTGCTGGAACATTATGCGCCGGACCTGAACTTTCGCGAAATGACCACCCAATTCGATGGCGTGATGGCCGAATTGTGCGGCGGTCTTGCCCGACCGCGAGACGTCGTGGTTCTGCGAGACTTCCATGCCGGAAATCTGGTCTGGTTGCCAGAGCGGGTCGGGCACGCCAAAGTGGGACTGCTCGACTTTCAGGACGCCTTGTCCGGGCATGCTGCATATGATCTCGTGTCGTTGCTGCAGGACGCGCGCGCCGACATTGCCACGGAATTTGAGACCGAGATGATCCACCGATACTTGCAAAACCAAGACCAGAAATCCGAATTTTTGTCCGATTATGCCGCCTTGGGCGCCCAGCGGCACCTTCGCGTTCTTGGCGTCTTTGCGAAACTTGCCAAAACGGAAGGCAAAACCCGTTACCTCGAGAATCTTCCGCGAGTATGGGGGCATCTGATGCGAAACCTGGAACATCCAAGACTGGCGAATGTGCAAAAATGGATCAACGAAAACATACCCGATCCAAGTAAAGTTGCAATTTCAAAACCGGGCGAACTTTGACAACAATATCCGACACGGCAATGGTTTATGCCGCCGGGTTTGGCACCAGGATGGGCGAATTGACGCGGGAGCTGCCCAAATCATTGTTGCTGGTCGCGGGAGAAACGCTTTTGGACCGGGCACTCGACATTGTTGTCAGGGGCGGTCTGTCGGGTGCGGTGGTCAACTTGCACTATCGCGGCAGCTTGATCCGCGATCATTTGAAAAGCCGCACCATGCCCAAGATTACATTTTCAGACGAACACGACCGGATACTCGAAACTGGCGGCGGTCTGAAGCGGGCGCTCGGGTTTTTCCAAAACCAAGCAGTTTGCACGCTGAATTCCGACGCCTACTGGAAGAACACGAACCCGCTGTTGCAACTTCGAATGGCCTGGGATCCTGGTATGATGGACGCATTGCTGCTGTTGATGCCTATCAGCAGGATGCCGAAGGGCAGCCGGAAAGGCGACTTTGTTCTGACTGCGGACGGCCGGTTGAACTGGCCAAAATCCGGCGAGGATTCGCTGTATATGTTCACCGGCGCTCAGGTGATCAAAACCGCGATCTACCAGACCTGGCCCAGCGAAGAATTCTCCAATTTGGACGTATGGCGCCGCATTATTTCAATTCGGCGATGCTTTGGCTTGGTCATGGACGGCGACTGGGTGGATGTTGGCCACCCGGAGGCGATCACGGAAGCCGAGGCGCTTGAGCGAAAATGAAAGGGATTTTCGAACCGCTAAGACAGCCCCGCGTATTCTATTTGCCGCCCGGTGCGAATTTCGCCGGGTGCCTCGCGGATGGGCTTTTGGCCAGGCTGAACGGATTTCCGGCCGAAACGATTGCAAGAACAACGATTATTACCAATACGCGCCGATCAGCACGCGCGATCGAGGCGGCATTCAAAAGCGGAAAGGCAACACTGCTGCCGCGCATTCGGGTGATCGCGGACTATGCGGAAGAAAACGGCGAAACCGACCAGCCGATCCCCTCATCGGCCAAACAAACCTTGCGATCCAAACTTGAGCTGGCGCAATTCGTTCGGGCCTTGCTTGAAAGTCGACCGGGCCTGGCCCCGTTGTCCGCCGTCTACGACCTGGCCGATTCACTGGCGGCACTGCTGGAAGAGGTTCAGGGTGAAGGCGTCGACCTGAATGAATTGACCGGCATCGAAAATGCTGCCTTCGCGGAGCATTGGGAGACAAGCAAGAAATTCCTGACCTTGCTGGCCCGCCACGCCATTTCCACAACGACACCGAGCAAAGAGGCGCGGCTTCGACGAAATATCGGACTTCTCATCGAAAGTTGGAATCACCATGTGCCGAACGATCCCGTAATTGTCGCCGGTTCGACCGGGTCGCGCGGCACGACCGCGATGCTGATGAAGGCGGTGGCTAGTCTGCCGCAAGGCGCAATTGTCCTGCCGGGTTTCGATACGAATCTGCCTGCCGATGTCTGGAAGTGCCTGCGTGACGACCATCCGCAATACCGGTTTGCCGTATTGGCCGATTACCTCAAGATTGAGGCAAGCCCAGAGTTTCTGCGTCCTTGGACGCTGACCGAGCCACCGTCAAGGGCCCGAAATCGACTGCTTTCACTGGCATTGCGTCCGGCGCCGGTTACCCACCAATGGATGGCCGAGTGCGACGTTCTGCGACCAGGTTTGGCCACCGCGGTCCTTGGGGTGAGCTTGATCGAGGCCGCCAGCCAAAGGGAGGAATCGGCGGCAATTTCTGTTTGCCTTCGCCAGTCTTTGTCGGAAGGAAAGTCGGCCGCCCTCATAACACCAGATCGCGGCCTGGCACGCAGGGTCGCGGCCCATTTGGCGCGATGGTCGATAAAGCCGGACGATTCAGCCGGGACACCGCTGTCACTGACTGCTCCAGGAATATTTCTGCGTCTTACCGCGGACCTTTTGGTGCGGCGGCCGACGGCGTCACAATTGCTCGCCATTTTGAAACATCCGCTCTGCGGCGGCTCGGCGGCGGCGAGGACGATGCATCTGGAGCATACCCGAAATCTGGAGCGGTACTTTCTTCGGGGCGGGCCGCCTGAAATTACATCGGACCTGCTGCGAAGTTGGACTGAGAAAAGTGAGTCGCAGAATGAAAATCAGCGGCACTGGGTCGCCTGGCTTGCCGGTGCCGTCGCAATTCCGACCCGGCGCGAACTCACCCTAAAGGCTTTGTCAGAAACCCATTTTGAACTGGTCGAACACCTGTCGGGGGGCGATCACGGCCAGGCTTCAACTGTTTGGGAAAAGCGTTCCGGCGCGGCGGCAAGATCGATCATCGGCAACCTGCTGTCCGAGTTGGAATTTGCTGGCGCCGCTTCGCCAGGCGACTACAGCGCCCTGCTGCTGTCGGAACTTTCCGCGATCGACGTGCGCGACGAAGCCTTCATTCCGAACGCTCAGATCGCAATTTGGGGCACTTTGGAAGCGCGGATTCAATGTGCGGATGTCGTCATTCTGGGTGGACTGAATGAAGGGATTTGGCCTTCGGCTCCCGGAGCCGACCCCTGGCTGAACCGCGCCATGCGGGCCAAGATCGGGCTGCCGTCGCCCGACCGGAAAACCGGACTTTCGGCACATGACTTTCAGCAGGCGAGCGCTTTTGGACAAGTTGTTTTCAGCCGCTCGAAATACAGCGACGGGGCACCGACCTTGCCCTCAAGGTGGCTGTTGCGACTGACAAACATGTTGGGTGGCATGGCCGGGGAAGGCAAGCTGGCCCTCATGGAAATGCGTGGTCGCGGGGCAACATTTCTGGAAATCGCGGCCACTTTCGAGGATCCGGGTCCAGAGTTCGCAACAGCCCGGGCCAAGCGCCCGGCCCCATGCCCGCCGGTGATCGCCCGACCGGTCGCACTATCGGTCACTCAGATCGAAACTTTGATCAAAGACCCTTACGCCATCTATGCGCGGCACATCCTGAAACTGAAAAAAATTGACCCGCTTGGGGCCGAACCGACGGCGTTGGAGCGAGGTTCGGCGCTGCATGCCGTTATGGACGCGTTCCTGACCGAAACCCCGCTAGGCGATGTGGAGGACCTGATCCGAACGGCGAGCCGGGTGCTGAACCAGACAGTGCCGTGGCCAGAGGTACGCAGATTATGGTTGGCGCAGATTACCCGATCCGCTGAAAGGATTGTTGCCGATGTTGCGGAACGGCGCGTCTTCGGGATTCCGAAACTGACCGAAGTCAGAGGCCATGTGACCATCGCAATCGATGGCGGTGATTTCAAACTGAGCGCCAAGGCAGACCGGATCGATGTCGCGCCCGACGGCAGCGCAATCATCTACGACTACAAGGCAGGCAGTGTTCCGGCCAAAAAGGACATCAGAATATTTGCCAAACAGCTTTTGCTGGAGGCAGCAATCGCCGCAGGCGGCGGCTTTGCGGACCTTGGGCCGACCGAAGTCTCGCGCCTTGAATACTTGACCTTGAGCCAAAGCGAGGACAACCGAGAGGTTGACGTCAAAGACATTCCGGCAACCTGGGCGGAGTTCCTCAAACTCTTGAGGACCTACCAGGATTTTGCCACGCCCTTCGCAGCCAGATTGCGCTCGCAAGACATCAGGTACGAACAGGATTTCGACCATCTGTCGCGAAAGGGCGAATGGGAAGACGGCGATGATTATTCGCCGGAGGTCGTTGGATGAGCGCCCTTGAAGCCGCAACAGCGGCGCAGCAATTCGCCTCTCGCCCAAGGGCATCGTCATGGGTATCGGCAAATGCGGGTTCGGGAAAAACAACTGTCCTGACGAACCGGGTTGCCCGGCTGCTGCTGCACGGAAGTGATCCGCAAAAGATACTGTGCCTGACCTACACAAAAGCCGCAGCCGCCGTCATGCAGGATCGCCTTTTCAGGCAACTTGGCAAGTGGTCGCTTGATTCCGAAGTTGAACTTCGAAATAGCCTGCGCAGTCTGGGCGAGCCCGACGAACATATGACGACCGAGTTGTTGGCCCGGGCGCGCACATTGTTCGCCGCCGCACTCGAAACGCCAGGCGGTCTGAAAATTCAGACGATCCACTCTTTCTGTGACGGGGTGTTGCGAAGGTTTCCTCTGGAAGCGGGCGTTGCCCCTAATTTTGAAACCCTGGACGAGAACAAGCAGCGTCAAATTTTTGAAGACATTATTCGTGACATGGCGGCTGGCGACGACACTGCCGCTTTCGATGGAATGGCCGCGAACATGTCGGGAGTCGAAAATGGCGTTCTGCTGCTTATTCGGGCGATCCTGCACAAGCGCCACAAATTCGACGGCACTTTCAACGAGGATCAATTTCGCCGGAATTTCGGCTTGGCGCCGGGACTAAACCGGCAAGATCTCTACCGCGAGGTACTCGGAAATGACACGCATGAATTGCTGGCAAGCATGCGAACCGCCTTGATTTCTTCAGGAGCGACCGAGACCGGTCATTTAGGAAAAATCGACCGTATCCTGCTGTCGATCGGGCGACATTCCGCTCTTGGCCAATTTGAGAAACTGTTGCTCAACGGAAAAAGTGCGGAAAAGGCCGGGCCGTTTACAACCAAAAAGCACGGATGGGCACCTGCCGAAACATGCCGAAAATTCCCGGAAATATCCGACCGTTCGGACGTCCTCGCCGGCCGGGTGGAAGCGGCCCGGCCGATCAACCTGGCGTTGCGGGCGCTCGAGGCGACAAATGGTATGCATCAGTTCGCTGTCGAGTTTCTTGATCGATACGACCAACGAAAGTTGCAGCTGGGCATGCTTGACTTTGACGACCAGGTTCAGCGGGTGCGAAAACTTCTAAGATATCGCGATGCAGCCCAGTGGGTGCTGTATAAACTTGACGGCGGAATATCCCATATTTTGGTCGATGAAGCCCAAGACACCAGCCCGGTGCAATGGGACGTGATCAAATCGCTGTCGGACGATTTTTTTGATGGAGCCGGAGCGGGCGAGGGGCAGCGGACGATATTCGCCGTAGGCGATGAAAAACAGTCGATCTATTCGTTTCAGGGCGCTGATCCCAAATCATTTGGTGAAGCGCAAGCGCATTTTCAAAGCGCGCTGGCGGATATCTCCAGCACATTGGAAGACTGCGAATTATTGTACTCCTACCGTTCGGCGACCCCGATATTGCGCCTGGTCGATTCCGTCATGTCGGGCGGGAAAGACAAATGGTCGGGCGGACGCGTCGAGCATCTGTCCTCGCATCCTGAAAAACCCGGGCGCATCGAGGTCTGGGACAAGCTGATTGTAGAAGATGCCCCGTCCGAACCGGCCTGGTACCAGCCGGCAGACATGACACCCGAAGATAAACCTCTGATCCGGCTTGCTGAAAAAGTGGCCGACTGGATCGAGGAGCAATTGTTGACCGCGGTCATTCCGCGAGCCACCGGCCCAGGCCGGCTGCAGCCTGGCGACATACTCATTCTGGTCCAGAAGCGAACGACGATCTTTCGTGCGCTGTTGCGCGCGCTGAAGGCGCGAAACTTGCCCGTTTCGGGGGCCGACAGGTTCAAATTGAAAGAGGATCTGGCTGTAAAAGATTTGCTGGCGGCACTCGCCTTTGTGGCGACGCCTTTCGACGAATTGTCGCTGGCCGCCGTCTTGCGCTCGCCGCTTTGCGGGCTGAGCGAAGCAGAACTGTTCCAGCTGGCGCATGGTCGGGAAAAGACCAGTCTCTGGGACAGATTGCTCGCCGAAAAACAAAAGTACCCCGACGCCGTCGGTTTGTTCGAGGCGCTTCGCGGCGAAGAGGGATTCGCGCGACCTTATGACCTGCTGGAAACCATCCTGACCCGTTTCAACGGCCGGCAGAAGCTCATTGCCAGGCTCGGGGCAGAAGCAACGGAGGGCATCGACGAGGTTGTTTCGCAAAGTCTGGCTTACGAGCAGGTTGAAGCACCGACACTGGTCGGTTTTCTGGCATGGATCGAACGCGGCGACGCTGAACTCAAGCGGCAACCCGACGAGGGCAGCAAGCTGATCCGGGTGATGACGGTGCATGGCGCAAAAGGATTGGAATCGCCATTGGTGATCCTGCCGGACACCGGACCGCAAGAATCCAAAAATGGCGGGTCCGGATTGCTGGAATTGGCCGACGGAACCCTGGCACTTAAGCCTGCTCAAGATGACATGCCGACAACCATGCGCCTGGCCAGCGAAGCCAAAAAGTCCTTGGATGCCGCTGAAAGGCACAGGCTGCTTTATGTGGCCATGACAAGAGCCGAGCATTGGCTGGTTGTCTGCGGCGCAGACAGAAAAGGTAGAAAGGACACCGATTGCTGGTACAGGCAAATCTCCGAGGCGATCGAAGCTCAGGCTCCGGGAACGGCGACGGATATGCGCCTGATCGAACACAATTGGCCCAGAGTTGAATCGGTAACCGCCAGGATTGACCAGCAGGTCCCTTCCATCACCCGTCCGGATTGGGCCGGTAAAGCGGATTTGCCGGTCACGATGGTGCCAGCCCCGATAAATCCTTCAAAACTGGGCGGTGGACATGCTCTGCCATCCGAAGCGGAAATCGCCGATGATGATCGGAGCAAAGGACGCGGCAGACTGATCCACGCCCTGCTTGAATATCTGCCGGAGCTGGCCCCTGAGCGCCGGGAAACGGAAGCCAGGAACATGCTGTCCAGAATTGCCGAGCCGGAGTGGCTTGCAGAATTCGATGAAATTGCCAGCGAGGCGATCAGCGTCGTCGGCTCGCCAGAATTTGCCGAGCTGTTCGGCGCCGCTTCCTTGTCCGAAGTGCCCATTTCGGCCATTGTGGCCAATAGACGATTGTTCGGGCGCATTGACCGACTGATCATCGCTCCAGATCGCGTCATCATGGTCGACTTCAAATCGAACCGGATGGTTCCGGAAAATGTGTCAGCCGTTCCGGAAGGTATCCTGCGACAGATGGGGGCCTATGTCGTCGCCTTGAAGCAGATCTGGCCTGACCGGACGATTGTCGCCGCTATATTGTGGACACGGACGCCAAAACTGATGACTCTACCCCAAAATATTGTGATGGAAGCGTTTGCCCGCCGTGAGGAACCTTGACGATGCCGTGTGGCGTTCCTAGGTTAACCCTCCAATCGAATTCCAAGGTCCAGGAGTAGTTGCATGGCGACTGTAAAAGTTACCGACGGCACGTTTGACGCCGAAGTTGTCAAATCCGAGCTGCCGGTCGTCGTAGATTTCTGGGCTGAATGGTGTGGTCCCTGCAAGATTATCGGACCGGCGCTGGAAGAGCTGTCAAACGAACTTTCCGGCAAAGTCAAAATTGTGAAAGTGAACGTGGACGAAAATCCCAATGCGCCGGCCGCCTTGGGTGTGCGTGGAATTCCCGCCCTGTTCATGTTCAAGGGCGGAAAAGTCGTCTCCAACAAAACCGGGGCTGCGCCAAAAGCGGCCATCGAAAACTGGATTGTCGGCGCGATCCAGACCTAGCCGTTTTCTTTCAGCACCGAACCGGCCAGATAAAGCGAGCCGCATATCAAGATGCGGCTCGATTCATTTTTGCTGACGATTGCAACAATCGCCTCCTGAACCGAGTCCGATATTGTCGAGATAATCCCGCAATCAGTCGCTGCAGCGGCGGTTTCCGCCGCGGTCAGTGTGGCCGCTTCGCCCGGAACCGGCACCGCGTGCAGCGATTGAATAACACCAGACATCGGACGCAAGTATCCACGCACATCCTTGGTTCGCAGCATGCCGCAGACCAGGTGCAATGGTCTGGGCGACAATCTTGTTACCGCTTCCGCCAGGGCAAAGCCGGCCCCTTCGTTGTGCCCGCCATCGAGCCACAGTTCGGAACTGCCCGCCGCGTCAATCAGCGGCCCGCGCCGCAATCGCTGCAGGCGCGCCGGCCATTCCGCCGTCGTAACAGCCGAACGACAAATTTCTTCGGAGAAATCAAAATGGCGCAGTGCTGCGATGGAAATTCCAGCGTTGTCGATCTGGTGCGCGCCAATGAGGTTGGGTAGCGGCAAATCCAGCAAGCCACGCTCGTCTTGATAAACCATCCGCCCCCGTTCCTCCCAGACATGCCAGTGCTGACCATGGATGAACGCGGGAACGCCCAGTCTGACCGCGTGTTTTTCGATGATGTCGAGAGCGACCTCGTCCTGCCTGCCCACGATGCAGGGGGTGTTTCGCTTAAGGATACCGGCCTTTTCACCGGCAATTTCAGCCAAAGTATCGCCCAGATACTGCTGGTGATCTATCGATACCGGCGTGATGATGGTCAGCGCTGGTTCATCAACAACGTTGGTTGCATCCAAACGACCGCCCAAACCGACTTCCAGCACCGTAAAGTCGGCCTGATGCCGCGAAAAAGCGAGGAGCGCAGCGCAAGTGGTAATCTCGAAATAGGTGATTGGCAAACCATGGTTGGCCGCCTCACATTCCTCGAGCAATTCAGCCAAGACCGGCTCGCCGATCAATTCGCCGGCAATGCGGATTCGTTCGTGAAATCGGGCCAGATGTGGTGACGTGTAAACGTGAGCAGACTGACCCGACGCTTCAATGCCGGCGCGTATCATTGCCACGGTCGAACCCTTGCCGTTGGTTCCGGCAACGTGGATAACCGGTGCCAAATTGCGCTCGGGGTGATCAAGCGCTGCCAACAAGCGCAAAACCCGGTCGAGGACCAGGTCGATCATTTTTGGATGCAACGACATGAGCCTTTGCAGAATGATGTCGGTGCCCGCTGCAGTCACGGCTATTCTAACAAAGCGTCTGGTTTGGGCAATTCGCCATGAATTTGCGGCGTCTTGCGCATGAGCATTCGAAGAATCGTGATCAACTCGCCGCGCATGTTCTTGCGATGCACGACCCGGTCGAGCATACCATGATCCAAAAGATATTCCGCACGCTGAAACCCTTCCGGCAGTTTTTCGCGGATCGTCTGTTCGATCACGCGTTGCCCGGCAAAGCCGATCAACGCATTGGGTTCGGCGATCTGAACGTCACCCAACATCGCGTAACTGGCGGTAACGCCACCGGTCGTCGGGTGCGTCAGCACGACGACGTAGGGCAGCCCCGCCTCTTTCAGCATTTCGATCGCAACGGTTGCACGCGGCATCTGCATCAGCGAAAGGATACCCTCTTGCATGCGCGCCCCGCCCGCAGCTGAAAACAGCACCAGCGGACATTCATGTTCGATTGCCCGTTCGGTCGCCGCAACGATGGCGTTTCCGACAGCCATGCCCATCGAGCCGCCCATGAAATTAAAATCCTGGGCAGCGGCTACTATTCGCAGGCGACCGATTTCCCCCTCGGCAACCAGCATTGCATCCTGAACACCGTTCTTTTTGCGCGCCTCGCGGATGCGATCGGTATATTTTTTCTGGTCGCGGAAATGCAGCGGATCGGCGACCGGCTCGGGTACCGGCACCTCCAGGTAAACACCACCGTCAAAGAGATCAGCGAACCTTTCGCGCGGAACGATGTTCATATGATGCTGACAAGACGGGCAAACGTTCAAAGCTTCGCTCAGCTCGCGGTGGAACAGCATGGTTCCACAATCATCACATTTCGTCCAAAGATTTTCCGGCGTGTCGCGGCGCGAAAAAAGCGAATTGATCTTGGGTCGAACGTAGTTGGTAATCCAGTTCATCGCTGTCCCTGTTTGACGGGCCTGCCGTGCGTTTAGTTAATTGCGCTCACCCAAGAAAGCAATTGTCAGGACCGGCGTCGGGCAACAATGGCAAGATAGACCGCGTAAAGCACGAGAATGACCGTGGTCTGGAAAAGCAGCTCGGCGCGAACCTCGGCAATATCGCTCATGTCAACGTCCGCAAGGTAGAGCGCCACGCCGGACAAAGGTCCGGGAAGACCCATGATAAGGATGGCGTAAACATTGTTGGCAAAATGCAGGCCGATCGACGTGCCGAGGTTGCCGGTCCTTGCCGTGACGTCACCGGCAATCAGGCCCATCAGAAAGGTGGCCAGTACAACAAACGGCGCATTTTCGGCAAAGACAGACGGATTCCAGTGCAGCGATGCAAAAACCGCGGCCGGCAAGACCCACCAAATCCATCGGCTTGTGAACCGTGCACCAAGCTGCTGCATGAGATATCCGCGAAAAACCAGCTCTTCCGCGCTTGTCTGGACAAAGATTAGCGGGACAGAAACCGGTAAAAGCAGGATCCAGCGCGAGAAATCGAGGTTTGCCATTGCCGAACCCGAGGCAATGGCGACGACAAATCCGACGACGACATAGGCTCCGATGACGGTGACTGCCAAGCGAAAACCGCGCCAGTCGAATATCCCGCCGGGACCAATCAGCGAGGCCATGCTTCGGGCATGCAACTGGCGCGATACAAACCAAAGGGCCGGGAACGCAAAAACAAACAAGCCGATGAACACGAGTGTGGCCAGCGGAGATTCCGGGACATTATTTCCCGCGAAAGCCGTCAAGGCATCCGGATTCGTAAATAACGAAAAGGCGAAGACGCCGATGATGATTGGCAGCAGCCATAAAATCGGAATCAGCACCAACCCCAGCGCAAGGCGCCAGAGTTGATTTCTGGGCTCGGCCGCCGCCACGAAAGCCAGAAAAGCCGCGCTGCGTGAAGGAAATATACGTCGCAATTCACTACCCGATCTTGGTCCAGTACGGCATTCTCAAACCCTGCAAACGCAGGATGCCAAATCAGCCGCTTTCCAAAAACAGGAAAGGCGGTCGGAATCAATTGTTATTGCGCCGTCGCGTTCGAAATACCCAATTCAACCCAGCCCAGACCGCAATCCTGATTTCAAGTTCCGAAAAATGACCATCCAGAACCGAACAAGTCGCGGATCAAATCCCAGCGAACGACTTCGTCCCCATTGGCGTTTTGCCGGTTTCACAACTGCCAAATCCGCAGACCACGTAATCCCCCGAGCCGTGCGTTCGCGAAGTTTACCAGTCTGGCGGTTCTGTTCCGCTTGTGCAGGTCCCATTGGTTGAATAAGGCTCTTGGCAACGACCAGGCAGTTGAGGAGCTTTCGTTATGGATACGCGAAAATTTGACAAATCCCGCCTGCCCAGCCGTCATGTGACCGAAGGGGTGTCGCGCGCCCCGCACCGATCCTTCTTGTATGCGATGGGCCTTACCGAGACCGAAATCCACCAGCCACTTATTGGCGTGGCCACCTGCTGGAACGAAGCTGCGCCGTGCAACATATCGCTGAACCGACAGGCGCAATCGGTGAAAATCGGCGTCAAAGCGGCGCTGGGAACTCCGCGAGAATTTACCACTATTACGGTAACCGACGGCATCGCGATGGGGCACGAGGGGATGCGGTCATCGCTCGTCAGCCGCGAAGCGATTGCCGATACCGTCGAGCTGACAATGCGCGGGCATTGCTATGATGCGCTGGTTGGCTTGGCTGGCTGTGACAAATCGCTGCCGGGCATGATGATGGCAATGGTGCGGTTGAATGTGCCGTCTGTTTTCATGTACGGCGGGTCGATATTGCCGGGTCGGTATGAGGGACGCGATGTAACGGTGCAGGATGTTTTTGAAGCGGTCGGCAAACATCAGGCTGGCCTGCTGAAAACCGACATCGAAGACCTCGCGCGTGTCGCCTGTCCGTCTGCCGGGGCGTGCGGCGGCCAGTTCACTGCCAACACGATGGCCTGCGTAAGCGAAGCCATTGGCCTTGCGCTTCCCAATTCCTCGGGCGCACCTGCGCCTTATGAAAGCCGCGACCAGTATGCGGTAGCCTCGGGCAAGGCGGTAATGCATCTGCTGGAACGCAACATTCGTGCACGAGACATCGTGACCCGGAAGTCACTGGAAAATGCCGCCCGGGTCGTTGCCTGCACCGGCGGATCGACCAACGCGGGGTTGCATTTGCCCGCCATTGCCCACGAGGCCGGCATCGACTTTTTCCTTGGTGACGTGTGCGAGATATTTCGTGACACGCCGTACTTCGTAGACCTGAAGCCAGGCGGGGCCTATGTCGCCAGGGACCTGTACGACGTTGGCGGTGTCATGGTGGTGCTGAAGGAGCTGCGCAAAGCCGGGCTGATTCACGAGGATTGCATGACGGCCACCGGCCGCAGCATCGGCGAAGAGATCGACCTGGTGACCCGCGAAGCCGATGGCAAAGTTATTCATCCAATATCATCGCCCATTTCCAAAACTGGCGGCGTTGTCGGCCTGAAAGGCAATCTTGCCCCAGCTGGCGCCATTGTTAAGGTCGCCGGCATGACGCAGGACGAGATGATATTCACCGGCCCAGCCCGTGTTTTCGAATGCGAGGAAGACGCCTTCGAGGCGGTCCAGCAACGGACCTACAAGGAAGGCGACGTGCTCGTGATCCGCAATGAGGGGCCATCGGGCGGGCCAGGAATGCGCGAAATGCTGGCCACCACCGCCGCATTGTCAGGGCAGGGTATGGGCAAGAAAGTAGCGCTGATCACCGACGGACGCTTTTCCGGCGCAACCCGCGGATTCTGCGTCGGCCATGTCGGGCCCGAAGCGGCACAATGCGGGCCTATCGCTTTGTTGCAAGACGGCGATGTTGTCACCCTTGATGCAACGAAGGGCGAGATCTCGGTTGCCGTAAGTGACGCCGAACTGGCTGATCGCCGAAAGCTGTGGAAAGGTCCGCGTCCGACAATCTACGCCTCGGGAGCATTGTGGAAATACGCCCAGCTGGTTGGCGAAACCTACAAGGGCGCGGTGACGCATCCGGGTGCCAAAGCCGAAAAACACATATACGCCGACCTTTGACCAGCACCAAGATTCGGCCGGCCTCGATAAGGGACTGGTTTTTTCGGTTGGCCACCCGGGCTGCCAAAAGCGAGAGGTTTGGCAGATCGTCATGGCCCTGTGTGCCTGCGGTCTGGCGTATTCCGCTTGCTCCCGGTGAATGCCGTTCCGCCGCAAACGGAAGTGCGATCGGGGCAGGCGTTAATCTTTATTTCGATGGGTCGGAGACGCTCGTTTCCTGGCGGCAAAAAGTAATTGCTGAAAGGCAAGAAGTGCCGGGTTACGCGCTGGTCGTTGAAAGTGGCGATTTCGACGGATCCTATATTTCGGTCGCGATCGAGGTTCCAAATCGCTTGCTGCGAACCGTCACCAGAAACTCGATTGTCCGCCTTGAAATGAAATTCCGGTCTGACCGGCCAATCGACGGAAAGTTCAGGCTGAATTTGAGGCGCGGACCGAACATTTTTGC
>JAYTCN010000406.1:0-3130 GCA_043736475.1 Paracoccaceae bacterium | reverse complement strand
GGTCTGTGGCGCCATAACGCACCCCCATCGACCTGACCTGATTTTTCTAAGACTTCGGTGATCCCTTCGATCAACCGCATGTCCCCACCCGACCGCTGACTCTGCACGCTGTAACAAGGTCTTACCTAGAAACAGACCGGAGAATACTGTGACCAACCCCCACGAAAAGACCGCTGCTGCAACCTTCTTGATAGACCGTATGCGGGAACTCAAACACCGCAAGTCCCAAAAGGAGATTGCTCAAGAGGCAGGCTTCATCAACGCGAACATGCTGAGCTTGCTGAAGTCCGGCGCGAACAAGATACCGCTCGACAGGGTGCCCGCCCTCGCAAAGGCGCTTGAGGCTGACCCCGCCTACCTGATGCGTCTGTCACTTGAGCAGTCCGTCGGCGTGACCGCTTCGAATGCAATCATCGAGTGTTTTGGCACACCCATAACAGTGCACGAGCGTGGCTGGTTGGATGAGATACGCGACGCATCTGGTAACACCGATCCCCGTCTGACCGCCCGCTCCCGCTCCGCGCTGAGAGGGATCTTCGCGAAATGAACGACGAACACTTCATGCTTCCGACATCGCCCATGGGACCGTGGGACCAACTGTCCGAAAACGAAAAGACATGGATTGAGTTCATCCGTGTCATCTCGGGCGGGCGCGACCCGAAGATCACACCAGACCGTGTCCGCAAGCTGCGCGAGCTACTCGACGCGGGATGAGGCGTGTGACGGGGGAGCGCCCCGTTCCCCATGGGAGCAGCTGCACAAATCGGTTTACGTCGTCTTTGCAGTTGCATGAAGAGATCAACAACTTCGACTTCGAGCGCACCGAAGGTCAACCCAAACATGGCTGGCTTGGCCGTTCGTTGGCGACAGCAGCCGACACCCGTGGTCGCCGATATAATGGGTTGTCCGGTGGTCCACGGTAGTCTTTCTAATGCAAAGGCTGGTTTGCACTCGATTGATAAGTCATTGTTCTCGTTGGAACCAAAGAGACCCCGGTTTGCAAGAATACACAATTAAGTCAGTGAAACATGTCAGGCTTCGGCAAGGCGAAACGGCCGTCTGGCAGCATGTCATCGCGATCTTGCCCTGATCGCCGGCGAGTGGTGAGGGGTCCTGTCTGGCAGCCAGCGCCTGTCGCGCAGCGAGGTCATGATCGTGTTGAGTATAAGTCAGGCGCCGAAAGGTGATCTCATGCTGCTATGCGCCTTGGTGGACCGGGAGCCGGCGCTGTTGCGTGGTCCCCGGTCAACTTGCTATTTCTTCAGGTTAATCCAGATCGCGTCGTAGAGCGCCTGAGTTGCATCGTCGCAGACCTGGGCGAAAACGCCGGGCGTCACGTCGGCGGGCGGGTTGTTTTCCGGGCTGGTGCGGATGGCCTCGTCGAGGAAGGGCTCGACCCCCAACACGCCCGACGTATAGGCTGCATAGTTGGTGACGGCGGCAGCGTTTTCGGGTTCAAGCAGGAAATTCATGAACTTGATTGCGTTGTCGCGGTTGGGCGCATCCTTCAAAAGGACCATGTTGTCCATCCACAGGACATGGCCTTCCTTGGGGTAGCTGTATTCGACATCCGCCCCTTCCGCCCGCGCCCTGGCCGAGAAGCCATTATAGATCATGCCAGCGGCGGCATCGCCGGAAACCAGCACATCCTTGGCGGTGTCTGAGCCGAAGCTGGCCCAGTATTGCTTGGCGTTGACCAGCATTTCGGACAGGGCGCGCAGCTGGTCGCGGTCGGTGCTGCACTGCGGGATGCCGAGGTAGAGCGAGCCGAGGATCAGCACCTCGTTCTGGCTGTCCAGCACGTTGATCTTGCCCTTCAACTCATCCGGCGGGTTGAAGATGATGCCTAGGCTGGAAATGTCGCCCTTATAAACATCGCGGTTGACCGCGAAGGAGGTGGAGCCCCACTGATAGGGAATCGAGGATTTGCGGCCCTGATCGAACGGCACGTCCAGCCATTTCGGGGCGATGTTGCCAAGGTTGGTCATCTCGGCGGCGGTGAAGGTGTCAAGCATGCCGGACTGGCCCATGATGGCGACCATGAAGTCGGCGGGGACGGCCACGTCATACTGACCAAGTTTGCCCGCCTTGAGGGATGCCAGCATCGCTTCGTTGCTGTCATAGGTGTCGATTGTCACCTTGATACCGGTTTCGGCCGTAAACTTGTCGACCAGTGCCTGCGGCATGTATTCGAACCAGTGATAGACCGACAGCGTCCCTTCGGCAGCGGCAGCGGCGGCGCCGGCCAGCAGGCACAGGGCGGAGGTGGTGGCGAACAGGTATTTCATCAAAGTCTCCTTGTTGGGGATGGTCAGCCTTGGCGGCCTTTGCGGTTGATCAGGTAGGACAGGGACACGAACAGGATGGATACCGCCAGCATCAATGTGGAGATCGCCATGATGTTGGGTTTGATCCCCTGTTTGACAGATCCGAAGATGGCGGTTGGCAGGGTTTCCATTCCGGCGCCCTTGACGAAATTGGTGATGATGAAATCGTCAAGGCTTATGATGAAGGCCAGAAGATAGCCTGACACGACGCCGGGTGCGAGAAGCGGCAGCAGGACCAGGAAGAACGATTGCAGCCGGGTCGCGTAGAGGTCCCGCGCTGCGGCCTCATAGCTGCCGTCGATGCCTTGCAGGCGGGCGGCGATGGGCAGGTAGGCGAAGGGGATGCAGAAGGTGATGTGCGCGATCAGGATGGTCAGATAGCCGGTCGTGATGCCGACCATCGTGAAGAAGATCAGCGTGGCGACCGCGATCACGATTTCGGGCACCATCAGGGGCAGGTTGATCAGCGCGAAGCTGGCGGATTTGCCCCGGAACCGCCCGCCCCGGATCATCGCCACGGCGGCGGCGGTGGCGATGGCGGTGGCCGAGGTGCCCGCGATCAGCGCGATGGTGATGGAGTTCCACGCCGCCGCACCAAAGCGCGGGGCCTCGGGGCCGGTAAAGACATCGACATACCAGTGCAGCGAGAACCCGCCCCAGGTGGTGATCGAGGTTGATCCGTTAAAGCTGTAGACCATGACCACGGCCAGCGGCGCGTAAAGCACGAACAGGCACAGAGCCGTCAGCGGCAGAAAGCCGGGATAGTGGCGAACCCCTTTCATCGCGGCTCCGATCTGGATTGC
>JAYTCN010000405.1:0-7376 GCA_043736475.1 Paracoccaceae bacterium | reverse complement strand
CAAATACGAGCAATGGCGCAACCTGGAAGTTGTGTTTAACCCCAAGAACATGGTGGTGCGATGAAAATGAAAGCGATTTTGGCGGCTGTTATGGCGGCATTTCTGGCGGGGCCGGCACTGGCGCAATCGCCGTTGCGGATCGAGATCACCGAAGGGGTGATCGAGCCGATGCCGTTTGCGGCGCCGTTTTTCGTGCCCGAGACCGGCGGGTCCGAGCAGTTTGCCGCCGACATCACCCAGGTGGTGATCAACGATCTGGTCGGATCCGGCCTGTTTCGCGAAATTCCGCGCGAGGCGCATATCGGCGGCGTCAGCGATTTCATGGCCCCGGTGGCTTTTGCCGACTGGAAGGCGATCAACGCCCAGGCGCTGATCACCGGCGCGGTTTCTGCCAGCGGTGACGGCAATATCCAGGTCAAGTTCCAGCTCTGGGACGTATTCGCCCAACAGACCTTGGGCGAAGGCATGCAGTTCGCCGGAAGTGCGCAGAACTGGCGGCGGATGGCGCACAAGGTCGCCGATACGATCTATGCCCGGCTGACCGGCGAGGGCGGCTATTTCGATTCTCGCGTGGTGTTTGTTTCCGAAAGCGGGCCGAAAGATGCGCGGCGCAAGCAACTGGCCTTGATGGATTATGACGGGGCGAACCTGCGGTTCCTGACCGACGATTCCGCACTGGTGCTGTCGCCGCGGTTCTCGCCGTCGGCGCAGCAGGTATTGTATACGTCATATGAGTCAGGACAGCCGAAGGTCTATCTGATGGATGTGGACAGTTTGCAGAAACGTCCGGTGGAAAATATCGGCGGCATGACCTTTGGCCCGCGTTTTTCCCCGGATGGCGGGCGGATCGTGCTGTCGGCATCCGATGGGTCGAATACCGATATTTATTCGGTCGATCTTGGCTCGGGCACCGCGTCGCGGCTGACGAATTCGCCGTCGATCGAGACAGCGCCGAGTTTTTCGCCTGACGGCAGCCAGATCGTGTTTGAATCCGATCGCGGCGGGTCACAGCAGATCTACGTGATGTCGGCCTCGGGCGGCGAGGGGACACGGATCAGTTTTGGCGAAGGTCGTTACGGCACGCCGGTGTGGTCGCCGCGCGGCGATCTTGTGGCCTTCACCAAGATCGCCGGTGGCCGGTTTCATATCGGGGTCATGCGCACCGACGGGTCCGAGGAGCGGCTCTTGACCGCGAGTTTTCTGGACGAAGCGCCGACCTGGGCACCAAATGGCCGGGTGCTGATGTTCTTTCGTGAAAGCTCGGGCGAAAGCGGGGCACCGCAATTGTTCAGCGTCGACATTACCGGCAGAAATTTGCGACCGGTGGCTACTCCGGGTTTTGCATCTGACCCGACCTGGTCTAGATTGCTGCCTTAGGACAGAAACGTTCCGGGGCAACCGGACGAAAACCTGAAATCGGCCGAATTGGGGGCCATGAGCAGAGGTGATGCGATGAAACTGATTACGACGGCGGTACTGGTTCTGGCCCTGATTGGCGGGGCAGGTTGCAGCAAAAATGGCGGCGGATTGTTTGGCGGCGGTGGCGCTGACGGGTTGGATGGCGGGGCTGGTGGGACGATTGACGAACGGTCAATCAGTTTTTTCAACCAAAGCATTGGCGACACCGTCCAGTTCCCGGTCGATCAGAGCACGTTGACGCCGGAAGCGCTGGCGGTCCTGAATGGCCAGGCAGGCTGGCTGAGCCAAAATCCGGAGATCCAGATCCTGATCGAAGGCCACGCCGATGAACAGGGTACGCGGGAATACAACATTGCCCTGGGTGGGCGTCGTGCCGAAGCGGTCCGCGATTACCTGATCAGTCAGGGCATTTTGGACAGCCGGATCCGAACCCGGTCCTATGGCAAGGAGCGGCCGCTGGCGATCTGCTCAACCGAAGAGTGCTGGTCGAAAAATCGCCGGGCTGTAACGGTTGTGACCGGCGGTATCAGCTGAGAATCATCAACAAGCACCCGGTCCCGGCGGGCCGGGTGCGCTGAATAGAGGGTGAAAAAATGCGCATTCGGGCAATTTTTTTGGCGTTGATCTTGCCGTTCGCGGCGCATGCGCAAGACCCTGATCCGCAAACTTTGGCGGATATTCGCGCCGAACTGACAGCGCTTTATGCGCAGGTGCAGGACTTGCGGACGTTGTTTACGACCAGCGGTGCCGAAACTGGCGTCGAAAATGCCGGGCCTGCCTTGCAAAGACTGGACGCCATGGAAATCGAATTGCGTCGGGTGACAGGGGAACTGGAGCAGCTGGAGTTCAGGGTTCAGCAAGTGGTCGATGACGGCACCCGCCGGGTCGGCGACCTCGAGTTCCGGCTGACCGAGCTGGAAGGCGGCGATGTCTCGGCCCTGGGCGATACGCCTTTGCTGGGCGGAGACCCGACCGCGCCGGTGATCGCGAGCCCGCTTGATACAGTGCCTGCCGAGCCAGTTGCCGACGTTGCGCCGCAACTGGCGGCGACCGAACAGTCGGACTATGACGCGGCTTTTGCCGATTTTCAGGCCGGAAATTTTGCCGCTGCCGCGGAAAAGTTTGCTGCATTCGTGACGACCTATCCCGGCGGGCCGCTGAGCGGTGACGCCCAGTTTTTCCGCGCCGAAGCATTGGCATCACAGGGCGACTGGAGCCGCGCCGCACGTTCGTATCTTGACAGTTTCAGCGGCTCGCCGTCCGGCCCGCATGCGCCGATGGCCCTGTTCAAGTTGGGTGTATCGCTGGCAGAACTCGGACAAATGGAAGAATCCTGCCTGACCTTGAACGAAGTGCAGGCACGCTATCCGGCGGCCGAGGCGCGCTTGCTGGAAATGACGCTGGCCAAGAAACAGGATCTGGGCTGTTTGTGAACGCCGCCGCCACCGCGCTTGCCGGGCTGATTGAACGGGTCGCAGCGCGGCAATCTGCGGGTTTGATCGGTGTAGCCGTTTCCGGCGGTGGTGATTCGATCGCGTTGTTGCAATTGCTTGCCGATTATGGACGGCACGAAGGCCGTGAGATCATTGCTGCAACCATCGACCACGGGTTGCGGGCGGCGAGCGCCGATGAGTCCGGACAGGTTGCCCAAAAATGCGCTGTGCTGGGCGTGCGCCATTCGACTTTGAGGTGGCACGGTTGGGACGGGGCGGGCAACCTGCAGGACGCCGCGAGGGCGGCCCGCTACAGGCTGCTGGGCGATTGGGCCCGCGCCAACCAATGCCATCAGGTTTGGCTGGGCCACACTGCGGATGATCAGTCGGAGACATTCCTTCTGCGTCTGGCGCGCGGCTCGGGGGTTGACGGATTGTCGGCGATGCCGCAGTCGACGACCCGCGACGGCATTGCCTGGGTCAGGCCGCTGTTGACGATCAGCCGACAGCATCTGCGCGAATATCTGACCGGAAGCGGCGTGTCGTGGAGCGACGACCCGAGCAATGCCGACCCGCGCTTTGAGCGCATCAGGTTTCGCAACGCCGCAGGGGCGTTGGCCGACCTTGGCCTGACACGGGAACGATTGAATGCCACGGCTGCGGCCATGGCGCGGGCCCGCGTGGCGCTGGAGCGGGCCACCGACTCGTTGGTTGCGGCTTCGCTTGAGATCTCGGCGGCGGGTGAAGTTTTCGTGAACGCCGAGACACTTGCCGGCGCCGACGACGAGATCAGGCTGCGGCTGATGGCGCGGGCACTCAACTGGGTGTCCGGCGCGGTTTACAGGCCAAGACTGGCGGCACTGGAGCATCTTGCTGATGCCGTTGCGCACGGCACTGGTTCAACGCTGCACGGCTGCGTGGTGCGACTGGAGCACAAGCGGATTGTGGTGCGCCGGGAATTGGCGCGCGTGGCAGTGAACGTTCCGGCGGGTGATCGAATCTGGGACGGAAGATGGGTGATTGCCGGACCTGTCGAGGGATTGACGCTGGGTGCCGTTGGCAGCAGTGGACTTGAGCAGATCAAGGATTGGCGGGCAGCCAACCTGGCGCGCGAGGCGCTGATGACGACACCCGCGCTTTGGCGCGGTAACGCGCTGGTCGCAGCACCGGTCGCCGGGCTGATTGCCGGTTTTAGCGCGACATTCTGCCGTGAATTTGCCGGACGGGTATTAAGCCGTTGAAAGCCATGTTTTTGACCTTATGTTAGGCTAAACCTGTGCAGCTTTGCGAGATCACTGCTGCAAGCGCCCTATCCGGGAGAGATGGAAATTGCAGAACACGCGGAATATTGCCTTTTGGGCCATTTTGTTTTTATTGGTCATTGCGTTGTTTCAGGTGTTTTCGGGCGGTGGAGCGCAGACGAGTTCGCGTGAAATCAGTTTCTCGGAGTTCCTGGACAAGGTTGAAGCCGGCGAGATTCAGGCCGTCCAGCTGGACGGCGAGAACATCTTTCTCAAGACCAAGCAGGGATCGGAGCTGAAAACCATCGCGCCACGCGATACCGACGTGATCGCCGATCTGCGGGCGCAGAATGTTGAAATCATCGCCAATGCGCAAGAGCAGTCGGGGCTGATGTCCACGGTTCTGCTGTGGCTGCCGTTCCTGGTGCTGATCGGTGTCTGGGTGTTCTTCATGAACCGGATGCAAGGCGGCGGACGCGGCGGTGCCATGGGGTTTGGCAAATCGAAAGCCAAATTGTTGACTGAACGCTCGGGAAAAGTGACGTTTGACGACGTGGCCGGGATCGACGAGGCCAAGGAAGAGCTGGAAGAGATCGTCGAATTTTTGCGCGATCCGCACAAGTTTTCGCGCCTTGGCGGCAAGATTCCCAAAGGCGCTTTGCTGGTTGGTCCGCCGGGCACCGGTAAGACCCTGCTCGCCCGCGCGATTGCCGGCGAGGCGGGGGTGCCTTTTTTCACCATTTCCGGTTCCGATTTCGTCGAGATGTTCGTCGGCGTCGGTGCGAGCCGGGTGCGCGACATGTTCGAGCAGGCGAAAAAGAACGCGCCCTGCATCGTGTTCATCGACGAGATCGACGCCGTGGGCCGCCATCGCGGTGCCGGTTATGGCGGCGGCAACGACGAACGCGAGCAGACGCTGAACCAATTGCTGGTCGAGATGGACGGGTTTGAGGCCAATGAAGGCGTGATCCTGATCGCCGCCACCAACCGGCCCGATGTACTGGACCCCGCCCTTTTGCGTCCCGGCCGGTTTGACCGCCAGGTGACGGTGCCAAACCCGGATATCAAAGGCCGGACCAAGATACTGGAAGTGCATTCGCGCAAGGTGCCTTTGGGCCCGAACGTCGATCTGCGGGTGATTGCCCGCGGAACGCCGGGGTTTTCGGGTGCCGATCTGGCCAATCTGGTGAACGAGGCGGCCCTGGTGGCGGCACGGACCGGCAAACGATTTGTCACCATGGAGGATTTCGAGTTCGCCAAGGACAAGGTGATGATGGGAGCCGAGCGGCGCTCGATGGTGATGAGCGACGAGGAAAAGACCTGCACCGCCTATCACGAGGCGGGCCACGCCCTGGTGGGCCTGAACGTGCCGCAACATGATCCGGTCTACAAGGCGACGATCATTCCGCGCGGACGGGCGCTGGGCATGGTGGTGTCTTTGCCGGAGCGCGATACCTATTCGTCATCGATCACCAAATACCGCTCGCGCCTGGCGATGAGCATGGCCGGTAAAGTTGCCGAAGAGATCAAGTTCGGGGCCGAGAACGTGACCTCGGGCGCCGCCTCGGATATCCAGCAGGTGTCGCGGCTGGCCCGCGCCATGGTGACCCAGTTCGGCATGTCGGACCAGGTTGGCAATATCGACTATTCCGACGAGCGCGACAGCCATTTGGGTCCTTTCAACTTTGGTGCCAACCGGATTTCCGGGCCTACGCAAAAAGCGATCGAAGACGAAGTGCGGCGACTGATCGACGAAGGCTACATTACCGCGAAGCGCATCCTGACCGAGAAAAGCGTCGAGTTTGAACGACTGGCGCAGGGTTTACTGGAATATGAGACCCTGACGGGTGAAGAAATCATCCACGTCATCAACGGTCGACCGCTGAACCGCGGCGGCGATCAGGATGACCTGCCTACAGGTGGTACGGGTGCCAGCGTCACCGCCGTGCCAAAGACCGGCAAAGTGCGGCCAGCCGCCGCCGGTCCGGAAATGGAGCCGCAGCCGCAAGGCTGAACGACTGAAATGGCCTGTCGCCGTGTTGCGCGGCGACTGCCGAAACCGGCAGACGCCGGGTTCTGGTTTCACATCGGAAACGGTGTTTCCGGCAAATCTTCTGCATCGTCGAAAAATCCAGCCGAATGGTCGGAAACGCCCTAGTGCGGGCAGCGGTGTTTGCTGCTTATGGCGCGAACACTCAGCCGAAATGGAACCCGCATCATGGCCATCAAATCCGACATCGAAATCGCCCGCGCCGCCACGAAGAAGCCGATTCTGGAGATCGGGGCCGGTCTGGGCATTCCGGCGGCGGACTTGCTGCCGTTTGGGCATGACAAGGCCAAGATTTCCGCCGCATTCATCAAGGCCCAGGCGGGCAAGAAGGACGGCAAGCTGATTCTGGTGACCGCGATCAACCCGACCCCGGCGGGTGAAGGCAAGACCACGACGACAGTGGGTTTGGGCGACGGGCTGAACGCGATTGGCAAGAAGGCGATTGTCTGCATCCGCGAGGCCTCGCTCGGACCGTGTTTTGGCATGAAGGGCGGGGCTGCCGGCGGCGGCTACGCGCAAGTGATCCCGATGGAAGAGATGAACCTGCATTTCACCGGCGATTTCCACGCCATTACCTCGGCGCACAACCTGCTCAGCGCCATGATCGACAACCATATCTACTGGGGCAACGATCTGGAGATCGACACCCGCCGGGTGATGTGGCGCCGGGTGATGGACATGAACGACCGGGCTTTGCGCGACAACCTGGTCTCGCTGGGCGGGGTCGCCAACGGCTTTCCGCGCGAGAGCGGGTTTGACATCACGGTGGCATCCGAGGTGATGGCGATCCTGTGTCTGGCAATGGATCTGAAGGACTTGCAGCAACGGCTGGGCGACATCATCGTCGCCTATCGGCGTGATAAGACCGCCGTCTATTGCCGCGACCTGAAGGCCGACGGGGCGATGACCGTGCTGTTGCAACAGGCGATGCAGCCCAACCTGGTGCAGACGCTGGAGAACAATCCGGCCTTCGTCCATGGCGGCCCGTTTGCCAATATCGCCCATGGCTGCAACTCGGTGATCGCCACCAAGACGGCGCTGAAACTGGCGGATTTCGTGGTGACGGAAGCCGGGTTTGGTGCCGATCTGGGGGCCGAGAAGTTCATGAACATCAAGTGCCGCAAGGCGGGGATAGCGCCTTCGGCGGTGGTGATTGTCGCCACGGTGCGGGCGATGAAGATGAACGGCGGGGTGAAGAAGGACGCGCTGGGTATCGAGAATGTCGAGGCGGTG
>JAYTCN010000404.1:0-3143 GCA_043736475.1 Paracoccaceae bacterium | reverse complement strand
CCAGCGCCTGATCGCGGGTGATCCCGCCATCGGGCACACCCAAGGTAAACGCATGCCCGGCCGAGGTTGTGCCAATCGCCTGTGCGCCGAGGGCAGCCAAGACACGGGCCGACCCCACATCCCAGGCGTTCATCAGCACAAACGGATTGCCGCGCTGGTGCAGGGCACGGAAGGGGGGGCCGGGGTCGTGGGGCATGGCGAGGTTCCTTTCAGGATTGCGCGTTGCTTCGTGCGCCAACGCGGGCAATGCGTGTCAGGTTGGTGCCGGAGTGCGTATTTTGCCAAAAAGAAGCTTGGGCTTTCTTCCTGGACCAAACATTCCGCGGGTGCGGGGGCAGCGCCCCCGCCTCATGCTCTCATCCTCTCGCCTTTCGGGTCGTACATCGGTTTCAGGCTCGCACCGGCGTCAAACCGCCGCCCGGCTACTTCAATCTCATAACGGGACGACAGCAGGTCAGCGCCGGATTGCCCCTTGCAGGGCACATATCCCATACCAATCGCCCCCCGTAGATGATGCCCGTAAGCCCCGCTCGACAGATGCCCGACCACGACCCCGTCGCGCAGGATCGGTTCGTTGTGATAGAGCAGGGGGTCGGGGTCATTCAGGCGGAACTGCACCAGCCGGTTTTCCAGCCCGGACTCGCGCTTGCGCAAAACCGCCTCGCGCCCGATGAAATCGGGTTTTCCGGTCGCCACCGCAAACCCCAGACCGGCCTCCAGCACGTGATCCTCGCAGGTGATGTCATGGCCGAAATGGCGGAAGGCTTTTTCGATCCGGCACGAATCCACCAAATGCATGCCGCACAGTTTCAGGCCCTGCGCCTGACCAGCCTCCCACAGGGTTTCAAACACATGGGCGGCCATGTCGGCGCTGACATAGATTTCCCAACCGAGTTCCCCGACAAAGGAAACGCGGTGGGCGCGGGCCAGCCCCATGCCGATCTCGATTTCCCGCGCGCTGCCGAACGGAAACGCCGCAGTGCTGAAATCATCCGGGCTGACCGCCTGCATAAGTTGGCGAGACAAAGGCCCCATCACCGCCAGCACGCCTGCGCCCGGGGTCACATCGGTCAGAACCACCCGGAAATCGCCCAGATGCCGGGCCAGCCAGCTTTGATCGGCGCGGCGGGTTGCGGCGGGGGTGACCACGAGAAAGGCGGTTTCGCCCAGCCGCGTCACCGTCACATCCGCCTCGATCCCGCCGCGTATATTCAGGAATTGCGTATAGACGATCTTGCCCGCTGGCACGGCAACATCGGCACCGCAGACCCGGTTGAGGAAAGCCACCGCATCCGGCCCCTCGACCCTTATCTTGCCGAAACTCGACATGTCATACATGCCGACGCCGGTGCGGATCGCGTGGTGCTCGGCGGCGGCGTTACCAAACCAGTTTTGCCGATTCCACGTATATTCATAGGCCGCCTTCTGTCCCGGCAGCGCAAACCAGTTTGCCCGTTCCCAGCCCGCCAATTCGCCGAACACCGCGCCCTGCGCCGCCAGTTGGGCGTGAAACGGCGTCCGGCGGATGCCGCGCGAAGTGGCTTTCTGGCGAAACGGGTAGTGATCCGCATAGAGCAGCCCCAAAGTCTCGCTCACGCGCTCCGCCAGATAGCGCCGGTTCCTTTGAAACGGCTGCGCCCGGGCAACATCGACATCGCCGAGGTCAAACGGCCGTTCGCCATCGTGCATCCACTGCGCCAACGCCATGCCTGCGCCGCCAGACGACTGGATCCCCACCGAGTTGAACCCGGCAGCGACAAAATAGCCGCGCAGGTTCGGCGCTTCGCCAAGGTAATAGGCGTTGTCGGGGGTGAAACTTTCCGGGCCGTTGAAAAACGTATGGATGCCCGCTTGCCCCAATATCGGCATCCGCTGCACTGCCGCCGCAAGGAACGGCTCGAAATGGTCGAAATCTTCCGGCAACTGGTCAAACTCGAAGCTCTCCGGGATACCCGCCATCCCCCAGGGTTTCGCCTTCGGCTCGAACGCGCCCAGCATCAGCTTGCCGGCATCGACCTTGTAATAGGCGCATTCGTCGGGCACGCGCAGGACCGGCAATTGTTCAAGTCCGGCAATGGGTTCAGAGACGATGTAAAAGTGCTCGCAGGCGTGCAGCGGAACGGCGACGCCCGCCTGCAATCCAACCTCGCGCCCCCACATGCCGGCGCAATTGACCACGAAATCGGCTGTGATCTTGCCGGTTTCGCCATTCTGTTGCCAATCCACGCCGGTCACCCGGCCATTGGCGACATGGGTGGCGGTCACCTTCACCCCTTCAAGAACCTGCGCCCCGCGCTGCCGCGCCCCTTTGGCCAAAGCCAAAGCAATATTGCCGGGGTCGCCCTGACCGTCTTTCGGCAGCATCACCGCGCCGACGACTCCCTCGATGTTCAGATGCGGATAGCGCGTCTTGACCTCAGCGGGCGAAATTTCGCCGATCTCGACCCCGAACGCCTGCGCCATCGAGGCGGAACGGCGCAGCTCCTCCATCCGCTCGCCATGCAAGGCCACGGTGATCGACCCGACGCGCCGGAACCCGGTGGCAATCCCGGTTTCCGCCTCCAAAGACCCGTACAGTTCCTGGCTATACTTGGCCAGCCGCGTCATGTTCGCCGTCGCCCGCAACTGCGCGATCAGCCCCGCCGCATGCCAGGTGGTGCCGGAGGTCAGCTGCTTGCGCTCGAGCAGCATCACGTCTGTCCAGCCCAGCTTGGTCAGGTGATAGGCGACCGAACAGCCGGCGATGCCGCCGCCGATGATGACTGCGCGGGCATTCAACGGGATCATCCCGGCATTTCCTGACAATGGCAAATACGCCCGATCCGCTCGGCCCGATCACGAAACTGAAGCATTTGCCGAATGCAAATGGCAATGGACCGGTAACCTGCTAGAATGGCTTGCTTCCGGCGGTGTCGTGCCACGCGGTCGAACGGCTTTGTGGCAGCACTGGCGGGAACCGAAACTTCTGGCATGGACAGGCGATTCCTGTTCTTGCCCTTCTGCCCCGGATGACCGGGGCAAAGGCCGGGTGACTGGCGGGGGATGTTGCGTTTACCAGCAGGGTGTGGTCGAGAAAGAGACAGCCTTGCAGTGAACGGAACGGGTCGCCGGTCCAGTCTCCCGGCCATCAGCAAGTCCGCCGC
>JAYTCN010000403.1:0-3147 GCA_043736475.1 Paracoccaceae bacterium | reverse complement strand
CGGCCGATGCCAATATCGCATTGCGCTACACGCTGTTGTCGATTGCCGGGGTCATTCTTGGCGGTGGTGAATTCGTCGGCGGGCGGGTTTCGCCGATCGGGGCGGTGATCGGCGCGCTGACGCTGACGCTGGCCGGGTCATTCCTGTCGTTCCTGCATATTTCGCCCGACTGGCAGATCGGCGCCCAGGGGGCGATTCTGGTGCTGGTTCTGGCGCTGCGGCTGCTGCTTGACCGGCGCGGACAGTCGGGGCTGGCGCGATGAGCCTGCTGGCTCGACCCTGGATCTGGTCTTTCGTCGCCGCGCTGGCGGTCTGGCTGGTCACGATCGCCTTCACTGGCGGGGCCAGCACGCTGGGGCTGAGCCAGGCGGCGCTGACCTTTGCCGCCTTCTCGATCATCGTCGGGCTTGGCCAGATGTTCGTCATCACCCTTGGACCCGGCAATGTCGATCTGTCGATACCGGCAACCATGACGCTGTCGGGAACGCTGGCGCTGAAGCTGATGAATACCAGCGACGCGCTGATCCTGCCCGGCCTGCTGGTTGCCATTGCCGCAGGCGCGGCCATCGGCATCGCCAATTACGCGCTGATCAAGCTGCTGCGGATACCGCCGATCATCGCCACCCTGTCGTCGAGTTTCATCGTGCAGTCGACGGCGATCTGGTCCAATCGCGGACTGCGGATCAAGCCGCCGCCGGTCCTGGCCGATTTCTCGACCGGCACCACCCTTGGCCTGCCGAATGTCGCCCTTGTCGCGCTGGCCCTGTCGCTGCTGGCCTGGGTGCTGCTGGAAAAGGGCGTTTTCGGCCGTCAGGTCGCGGCCATCGGCCAGAACTTGCGGGCAGCGCGGCTGGCCGGAGTGCCGGTCGACGGCGTGCGCTTTGCGACTTATGTCCTTTGTGCCACGCTGGCGGCGCTGGCCGGATTTCTGCTGTCATGCTTTTCGGGCGGCGCGGCGCTGAACATGGGCGCGGAATATCTGCTGACGTCGATTGCCGTCGTGGTGATCGGCGGCACGGCTGTGGCCGGCGGCAATGGCAACGTGCCGGGCATCTGGGGCGCGTCGCTGTTTCTGTTCCTGGTGGTGTCGATGCTCAACACCTATGGGGCCAGCGCCGGATTGCGGCTGCTGCTGACCGGGTTGATCATCATTGCCGTGGTGGTGGCCGGCAGCCGCAGGCCTGCCTCGTGAGCGGTCGCCTGAGCGCTGTCGGTGGGCTCTGGTAGCGGGAGACGCTACCGGTATGCGGTTTCAGGCTGTCCCGACTAGCGTCATACAAGCCTTATTTTATTGGGTATTTTTGCAATAATTGGCTCATCCCCTTTCAATTTGTCCCATTCAATCCTATGGTAAGGTATGGGACAAACTATGGGACGATCTGAAAATGGCCAAGCTTTCCGCCCGCAAAGTTGAGACGCTGAAAGTTCCCGGAATGCACAACGACGGCGGCGGGCTTTACCTGCGCGTCGCGGCAAGTGGCGGCAAGTCTTGGATACTGCGAACGCGCGTTTATGGCGCAACCCGCGATTTGGGCATTGGCTCGGCTTCCCTAGTCTCACTCGCCGAAGCTCGTGATACTGCGCGCACGCTGCGCAAGATTGCCCGCGCTGGTGGCGACCCTGATTCAATCCGCAAGCGCGAAACCCTGACATTTGAGCAAGCCACCAAACGCGTTCACGCGAACCTGCTTCCGACTTGGCGAAGCGCGCGTCACGGCGAGATTTGGCTTTCCGCCCTTGAACGCTATGCCTTTCCGCATTTCGGCAAGCGCCCGATTGCTTCAATCGGCACGGCGGACCTGCTCAAGGCACTGACACCGATCTGGGCCAGCAAGTTCGATACGGCCAACCGGGTGAAACAACGCATTGCGGCAATTTTCGACTGGGCCAAAGGTGCTGGGCACTATCCGCACGAAAACCCCGTCAACGGTCTGAAAAAAGCCCTGCCAGCCGTCAAACACCGAGCCGAACATATGAATGCTTTGCCGTGGCAAGAATTGCCCGCGTTTGTGGCCGATCTGGGCGGGCGTGAAGGCCTGTCCGCGCGTGCGCTGAATTCATCATCTTGACGGCTTCACGCTCTGGCGAGGCCCGTGGCGGGCGCTGGTGCGAGATTGAAGGCAATGTCTGGAATATACCGGGCAAACGGATGAAAACCGGCGCGCCGCACCGGGTGCCGTTGACCAACATGGCACTTGATGTGTTGGAACAGGTCAAAGGTCTGGACGCCGATCTGATTTTTCCAAGCGCCAAACGGGGCGCTCGCGGCGAGTCGCAACCTCTGTCTGATACAGTTTTCAATGCCCTAATGCTGCGCATGAAGCGCGAAGGGATCACCACGCACGGTTTTCGCTCCACGTTCCGCGATTGGTGCAGCGAAAGCGCCCATGCCGACCGCGAGGTTGCCGAAGCCGCACTTTCCCATAACACGGGCAACAAAGTTGAAAGGGCAAATGCACGCTCTGACTTGTTCGACCGGCGACGGTCATTGATGGAAGCTTGGGCAAGGTATGCGGCGGGCAAGGCGGGCAAGGCGGGCGATGTGGTGCAGATGGTTAGAAAATGACGGATGTCGATTCGATAGAGTTCTTCAGAAAGTTCAATTTCGAGAAAGCGAAAGCACGTAAACGCCATATTTCAGACCTTCAGGAAAAATGGACCGTTTTGCTGGATCAGGAAGAGGCGCAATTTGAATTTGCCTGCCAACTCGATAGAAAAAATGGTGAAAAGACGCCCGCAAAATCTGACGCCGTTCGGGCTTGGTTTGGCACCGCCAACGCAATTCTGTGGATGATGATACGGGCTAAAGAGCAAGATGATATCGATCTTGTCCCTTTTCCAAAATTCACTCTTGGCCGACTTGCGAACATCACCGAGGAATTGTCCGTTGGAAATATGCCGGGTTTTGTCAGCGACTCTGCTCGAGCCGGACGACAATTGTGGCGAGTCGAACGTTGAGCTGCTCCCTATTGTTTGGACAGGTTCCGGGGGAAGTTAAGCTCCTTTCTGCACCTGCTGATCGGTTTGGTCTGCGGTGAAGGTTCGCCGGTAGACCACGGCGGGCGGGGTGCCGCCAAGCGCGGAATGCGGCCGCTGGTGGTTGTAGAAGGTGATCCAGCGCCCGATGCCGGCCTTGGCCTGCGACCC
>JAYTCN010000402.1:0-3162 GCA_043736475.1 Paracoccaceae bacterium | reverse complement strand
TTGTGCGTTCCGCCAGGGTCGAAAAGATCGCCGCCCAAAGCGGCGGATAGAAAAAAGGATCCGCATTGGCAGGCGCGCCAAGGCGGGCAATTGCTTTTGCGGTTGCTGGAGGGATTCTCGGTCTTCTCAGCATCGCGTTGGCCTCGCCTTTGACTAGGGCGCACCATTATCTTTTGGTGCTGTATTTTCTTCCGGCGCTGGTTGCTTTGCGGCAGGGCAGAACCGGCTGGCTGCTGGTCATTTGCATCGTCATAGTCATCGAGAGTACTTTCAATCTGCGGCTGAATTACCTGCCGGTGATGGTGCAGACAGGTATGGTTGCCGGTGTTGCCGCCATGCTGACCGCAATCGCGGCTTTCGCGTTTTCGTCAGGCAAGCCGCGCGGCGATCAGGCCGCGCAACGAGTTTCCGACAAATAGACGATGCGCCTGCCGGATGTCCGCCAGGGCCAGGACCGCTTCGCTGCATGCCCCGGTTTCGAGCATTTCCTGCCGCAATATTCCCGGAAGCAGCCCGCAACGCACAGGCGGTGTGACCAGCCCTGAACCGAGGTCGGCGAAGATATTGGTGATCGTGCCCTCGCAAACTTCGCCGCGTTCATTCAGGAATATCGCCTCGTCGATTCCGCTCGGCAGACCGGCTCGGGTTTGGTCGTACAGGTCGCGGTTCGTGGTCTTGAACCGCAGCCAGGGATCCTTGGAATCAAGCGGTTGCTGTGCGATGGCGATTTGCCAGAACTCCGGGGTTGACGTCATTGGCGACGTTTTCACTTGGGTTTGACCGTTTTTCGCGAGTGTCAGGCGAACGCGCTGGTGTGGACCTGAAACGTCGCCGAATGCCGACAGCACCGCGCTCTCCGCAAAGGTGAAGCCCAGTTCGGTGCAGGTTCCGGCCAAGCGCGCGAGATGTCGCTCGAAACGAACCAGATGTGTTCCGTTCCAGGCCAGGGTCTCAATCACCCGCAACTCGGTCATGCTGACCGATTTCGCGGCAGTGTTGCAAACCGCACTTTCCACAAAGCTTCATCATATTCCGATTGTGCCGTGCTGTCGGCGACGATCCCGCCACCGGCGTTCAGCACCACTTCGCTCGATCCGTACAAATGCAAAGTCCGGATGGCGACGTTGAAACATGCGCGACCGTCGGGTGCCGCCCAGCCAATTGTTCCACAATAGACGTCGCGTGCGCCGTCCTCAACCTCGCGTATTACCTCCATCGCGCGGATTTTTGGTGCACCGGTAATCGAACCGCACGGAAACAGCGCTTTGAATATTCCCGACAGGCCAATTCCAGGCATCAACATTCCCTGAACTTGACTGATCATTTGATGAACGGTCGCATAGGATTCGATCCGAAACAGCTCTGGCACCCGGATTGAGCCAATCCTGCAGACCCGCCCCAAATCATTGCGCAGCAAATCGACGATCATCAGGTTTTCGGCGCGGTTTTTCGGATCGTTCCGCAGGGTTTCCGCCAGTACCGCGTCTATTGCAGCATCAATGTTGCGCGGGGCGGTACCTTTCATCGGCCGGGTTTCGATCAGCCCGTCGGCGCTGGTGCGGAAAAATAGTTCCGGCGAACGCGAGAGCAGGGTTAGGCCGTCAGTCAGTTTCACATACGCGCCATAACTGACCGGTTGCCTGCGTCGCAAGGCGCCCCAAATTCCCAGGGCCGGGCCATCGCGTCGTGCCGTCATGGGCATCGACAGGTTGGCTTGATAGATGTCACCGGACTGGATCAGTGCCATGACCCGACCAAAAGCGTCGGCATAGACGGCATCACCCCAACCCGGGATCGGCGGTGCCAGGTCTGCTGCAGGCGCAAGTTCAGTGGCCTGCCGATGCAACTCAAGTGCTGCCGCGCTGTCCGGTCCATCAAAAAGTCCAAAGCACAGCAGTGGCACACGCCTTGCAACAGGCAAAAGCGGCAGCAGTTTCGGCTCGAATACGTAACCCGCTTCGTAGGACACAAAACCTGCCACCCAGAGGCCTTTCTGCAGGGCTGCTTCGGCTTTCGACAATACGCTGACCATGTCTTCGGGATCGTTGGCTTCGATGACGTCCACCGAATTCGCAAACAAATCCGCGCCTCCAGAAGGGCCGGTTTCGAAAAGGATATGGGGCACAGTTGGCAATCACGGGTCCGAGTCTGGTGCGACGCCCGCATGTAGCGCCCTTGGTCGGCAATTGACAGGCGAATAGCGGCACAGTTTGCGGCGCGAACGAACGAAAGCACTTCGGCACTTGAACCTCCCCATACTCTCTCTATAAGCACGGCAATTTGCTTATCCAGCCACGCCGGACAGGGACCGATGCCAAAAAGAACCGACATCTCCTCGATCCTGATCATCGGGGCCGGTCCTATCGTTATTGGGCAGGCTTGCGAGTTCGATTATTCTGGGACGCAGGCCTGCAAAGCCCTGCGCGAGGAAGGGTATCGCGTCATTCTGGTCAATTCGAATCCCGCCACCATAATGACCGATCCGGGCATGGCGGACGCGACGTACATCGAGCCGATTACCCCGGAAATCGTCGCCAAAATCATCGAAAAAGAACGCCCCGACGCTTTGCTGCCGACCATGGGCGGCCAGACCGGATTGAATACCGCGCTGGCGCTCGACGACATGGGCGTGCTGGCGAAATTCGGCGTCGAGCTGATCGGGGCGAAACGCAAAGCCATCGAAATGGCCGAGGACCGCAAGCTGTTCCGCGAAGCGATGGACCGGCTTGGCCTCGAAAACCCCAAAGCCACCATCGTCGCGGCGAAAAAGCTGGAAAATGGCCGTTGGGATTACAATTCCGCCATGGCGGAGGCCCTGGCCGCCATCGACTATGTGGGCCTTCCCGCCATCATCCGCCCTGCCTTCACCATGGGCGGCACCGGCGGCGGGGTCGCTTATAACCGCGAAGATTTTGAGCATGTCTGCCGATCGGGGTTGGAAGCCTCGCCGGTCAGCCAGATCCTGATCGACGAGAGCCTGCTCGGCTGGAAAGAATTCGAGATGGAGGTGGTCCGCGACAGCGCCGACAATTGCATCATCGTCTGTTCGATCGAGAACGTCGATCCGATGGGGGTGCATACCGGCGATTCGATCACCGTCGCCCCGGCGCTGACCCTGACCGACAAGGAATACCAGATCATGCGCAACGCCAGCATCGCGGT
>JAYTCN010000401.1:0-7441 GCA_043736475.1 Paracoccaceae bacterium | reverse complement strand
CGGCTTATGCGGTGATGGTCAAGGCGGCGGGCAACCATGCGGCGTCGGCACGGGCGGCGATTGTCGACGGCTATGCCCGCGGCGAAACCGACGAGTTCGTGGCGCCGACCGCCATCGGCGATTACGCCGGGGTCGCCGCCGGGGACGGACTTTTGTTCATCAACTTTCGCTCGGACCGGGCCCGCGAAATCCTGTCGGCGCTGCTCGACCCCGATTTCAGCGGTTTTCCCATCACCGGCAGACCCGAGTTTTCGGCGGCCTGCGGCATGGTGGAATATTCGGCGCGGCACGCCGATTTCATGGAAGCGCTGTTTCCGGCGCGCAAGATCGCCAACACCCTGGGGCACTGGGTTTCGGCGCATGGCAAGACCCAGTTGCGTTTGGCGGAAACCGAAAAATATCCGCATGTCACGTTTTTCATGAACGGCGGCGTCGAGCCGCCCCATGCCGGCGAGGATCGGCAGATGTCGCCGAGCCCGAAGGTCAAGACCTATGATCTGCAGCCGGAAATGGCAGCGGCCGCCGTGACCGGGCATCTGGTGGCGGCGATCAGCGCGCAAAAGCACGACCTGATCATCGTCAACTACGCCAACCCCGACATGGTCGGGCATACCGGCGATCTGGCGGCTGCGATCAAGGCCTGCGAGGCGGTGGATGCCGGGGTGGCAAAAGCCTTGGCCGCCCTGGCCAGGGTCGGTGGCGCGATGATCCTGACCGCCGATCACGGCAATTGCGAAGTGATGGTCGATCCGGTCACCGGCGAACCGCACACGGCCCATACGCTCAACCCGGTACCGGTGGCGCTGGTCGGCGGGCCAAAGGCGGCAAGGCTGCGCACCGGCGGGCGCCTGGGCGATCTGGCGCCGACCTTGTTGCAGCTGATGGGATTGCCGGTCCCCGCCGAGATGACGGGTGAAAGCCTGATCGTTTCATGAAGATTTTGGCCAGTGCCTGTTTGGCCCTGCTGTGGTCGGCCACCGGGGCGGTTGCGCAGTCGAGCCTGTCGGCCGAGATCGACAAGGCGGCGGCCACGATCAGCGCGGCCAGCGCCTTGCTGGAGCAGGTGGACGGCGCCGACGATCAGGTTCTGGCGCTGGGCAGCACGATTACCGCGTTCGAGAATGGCCTGCGCATCTTGCGCGACGCTTCGCGGGCGGCGGCGCTGCGGCAGGCGCGTTTGACCAGCGAATATGACGGGCGGCGCGACGAGCTGTCACGCTTGCTCGGCGTGCTTCATGCGGTCGAATCGAAACCGGCGCCGCTGCTGTTCATGCACCCGGGCGGACCGCTGGCGGCGGTGCAAACCGCGCAATTGTTTGCCGAAGCGATGCCGGTGTTGCGGGCGCGATCGGACGCGCTGCGCGGGCAGATCGCCGCGATAACGGCGCTGGAGAGCCTGCGCGGCCAGGCGTCGGTCAACCTGCGCGACGGGCTGGCCGGTTTGCTGAATGCGCGGGCGGCGCTGGAAGACGCGATGGCGCAGGGTGATCCGGTGCCGGCCCTGTTTGTCGAAGACCGGATGCAGGTGCAGATTCTGGCGGCAACCTCGGACAGCATGGCGGCATTCGCCCTGGCCCTGTCGGCATTGCCGCTGCCGCCGATGGATTCGTCGCAGGAAATCCGGCCCGGTCAGGGCTACCGGTTTCCGGTCGCCGGGACGGTCAAGGTACCGTTCGATGAGCCTGACCCGTCCGGGCTGCGCCGCCCGGGGTTGATTATCGCGGCGGCGCCGCTGGCGCTGGTCAGCGCCCCATTCGATGCAACGATTCGCTATGCCGGTCCGTTTCTGGATTATGGCACGGTGGTGATCCTGGAACCCGAAGCCGGCACGTTGATCGTTTTGGCCGGAATCGGCCGACTTTTCCGGGCGGAGGGCGACGTGTTGACCAAAGGCGACCCGATCGGACTGCTGGGCGGCAAGGAAACCGTCGCTGAGGAATTTTTGATCGAAGCGTCGGCGGAAACGGACGTGCAGCTGCAGGAAACTCTCTATATAGAACTTCGCAAAGACGGGGAGTCGGTCGATCCGGCGCCTTGGTTCACACAGGAATAGACAGGATCGGCTGATGAAAAACTACTATGTTGCCGGATTTCTCGGGACGTTGGCCGGGCTTGGCGTGACGCTGCAATTCGCCCAGCCGATTGGCGCGCAAGAGGCCGAGGACGCCAGCACGACCTATGAACAGCTCGACCTGTTCGGCGACATTTTCGAACGCATCCGCTCGGGTTATGTCGAGGACGTCGACGAAAAGAAACTGATCGAAAGCGCGATCAACGGCATGCTGAGTTCGCTCGACCCGCATTCGTCGTACCTGCCGCCCGAAGCCTTCAGCGAAATGCGATCCGAGACACGGGGCGAGTTTGGCGGCCTGGGAATTGAGGTGACGCAGGAAGATGGCTTCGTCAAGGTGGTGTCCCCCATCGACGATACCCCGGCGTCGCGGGCAGGCATCCTGTCGGGCGATTTCATCACCCATGTCGACGGCGAACAGGTGCTTGGCCTGACCCTGGACCAAGCGGTCGAGATGATGAAAGGCCCGGTTGGCTCGGAGGTGGTCATCACCATCGTCCGCGAAGGCACCGATCAACCTTTTGACGTAGCGCTGACCCGCGACACGATCGAAGTCAGCCCGGTGCGGTCGCGCCTTGAGGGGCAGGCGGTGGTGGTACGGATTTCCTCGTTCACCGAGCAAACCGTCAAGAACCTTGAAGAGGATCTGAAGGAAAAGATCGCCGAAGCGGGCGGGATCGAGAAAGTCGAAGGTTTTGTTCTGGACTTGCGCAACAACCCCGGCGGGTTGCTGACCCAGGCGGTCGATGTTTCCGACGCCTTTCTGGAAGCGGGAGAAATCGTTTCGACTCGCGGCAGAAACCCCGAGGAAAGCGAACGCTTCAACGCGACACCGGGCGATCTGGCGGCGGGCAAACCATTGGTGGTGCTGGTGAATTCCGGTTCTGCCTCGGCATCGGAAATCGTTGCCGGTGCGCTGCAAGACCATCGCCGGGCCATCGTTGTGGGCACCCGCAGTTTCGGCAAAGGATCGGTGCAGACGATCATGCCTCTGCAGGGCGACGGGGCCCTGCGGATGACAACGGCGCGCTATTACACGCCGTCGGGACGATCCATCCAGGCTTTGGGGGTCGCCCCGGACATCATCGTCGAATACCGGCCGCCGGTTGCGGAAGCGGTGCCCGCCGAGGGTGAGGCCCCGGCGACGGAATCAAATTTCTTCGTCGATTCCGAAAACGACCTGCGCGGCTCGCTGAACAACGACTCGCTGACCGAGGACGAGTTAAAACTGCTTGAAGAAGAGCGCGCAGCCCAGGAAGCGACGGCGAAACTGCATTCGGACGATAACCAGCTGGCCTATGCACTGGACTTTATCCACGGGATCGCCGTTCTGACGCCGGTGCCGTGAGGCGAATATTACCGGCGCACCGGGCGCGCCAGGATCGATCCAATGACGCCGACCGAGATTGAGAATCTGCCCTATCGACCCTGCGTCGGCGTCATGCTGGTCAATGCCGGTGGTGATGTTTTTGTCGGTCAGCGTCTGGATAACCCCGGTCCGGCGTGGCAGATGCCGCAGGGCGGCATCGACCAGGGCGAGCACCCGGCGACAGCCGCTTTGCGCGAACTTTGCGAAGAAACCGGCATCGGTTCCGAGCATGTTGCCATCATCGCCGAGTCGGACGCCTGGATCAGATACGATCTGCCGCACGATCTGGTGCCCAGACTCTGGCAGGGCCGCTATCGCGGTCAGGAACAAAAATGGTTCCTGATGCGCCTGAACGGGCCGGATTCGCTGGTCAACATCGATACGGATTTCCCCGAATTCAGGCGCTGGAAATGGATGAAAGCGACAGACCTGCCGGACAATATTGTTCCGTTCAAACGCGCGGTCTATGCGGCGGTTCTGGGTGAGTTCCTGCCGCTGATCTGACGATACCGACCGGCGGTTTCGGCGCAAAAAGGCTTTCCGGGCCGAAATGCCCCGGTGTTCAGGGCGCTGGCAAGTCGGCCGACAGCATGAACGGAAAGAATTCGCCGCCTGACCGCAACCCGAACCAGGCGGCGCCGGCGTGGGATTCATGGCTGCAAAATTCGATCAGCCGATAGAAACTTTTGCGATCGATCAGGGCCTCAAGATTTCGCCGGACATGGACATAGGGCGATGGCTCGCCGGTGGCGCCATCGCGCCGCAAGCGGACCGGGTTGGCCTTGCCGGCGACCGCCCGATCATCAACATTGGTCACAAAGGTCAGGCATTGGTCGGGGCCGCGGCCTTCCACCTCGAAATCGACGGCGACGAAGGGTGCGTCTTCGACCTTGATCCCGACCTTTTCAACCGGCGTCACCAGGAAATAATCGTCGCCGTCGCGGCGCATGATCGAAGCAAACAGCCGAACCAGCGTCTTGCGCCCGATCGGTGTTCCCAGATAGAACCACGTTCCGTCGCGGGCGATGCGAATGTCGATGTCGCCGCAAAATGGTGGATTCCACAAATGCACCGGCGGCGGGCCCTTGCCGGAAGATTTCCGGGCGGCGGCCAGCAGCGATTCAGCGGCACCGGTCACGCTTTTCTGAACTTCTGGGGCCAATGTCCTATGCCTTCTGCGTTGAACGTGGTCTATTCTGCAGCAGAAAAATTTCCAACGCGAGACTTGTAAAAATGGCCCAGCAAACCGGCAAGAATGCCGATCCGAACGAATTGATGGCGGCGGTCGAAAGGGTTGGTCACCAGCTGGTCGCGGCTAAAAGCATGATCGGGCGTCGGATTATCGGCCAAGATCAAGTGGTTGAGTTGGCATTGATCGCATTGCTTTGTGGCGGCCATGGATTGTTGGTCGGTGTTCCCGGTCTGGCCAAAACGCGGTTGGTCGAAGCGCTTGGCACGGTGATGGGTCTCGAATCAAAACGCGTGCAGTTCACCCCCGACCTGATGCCTGCCGATATTCTGGGCGCGGAAGTGCTGGAAACCGCCAGCGACGGTGGCCGGGCCTTCCGTTTCATCGCCGGGCCGATTTTCTGCCAGTTGCTGATGGCTGACGAAATCAACCGCGCCAGCCCGCGGACGCAATCGGCGCTGTTGCAGGCGATGCAGGAAAAACACGTCACCATCGCCGGGCAGCGGCTTGATCTGGATGAGCCGTTCCACGTGTTTGCGACCCAGAACCCGATCGAGCAGGAGGGAACCTATCCGTTGCCCGAAGCCCAGCTCGACCGGTTCCTGATGCAGATCGACGTGGATTATCCCGACCGGGCGGCAGAGCGGGCGATCGTGCTGTCCACCACCGGCGCCGAGGAGGCCGACATCGAAAGCGTCTTTGATGCGCCTTCGCTTGTGGCGGCCCAGATGATGCTGCGCCGGTTGCCGGTTGGGGATATGGTGCTGGAAATGATCCTTGACCTGGTGCGCTCGGCCCGCCCGGGCAGTGCGGAGGCGCATGCCGACATCACCCGGTCGGTCATCTGGGGGCCGGGGCCGCGGGCGGCGCAGGCGCTGATGCTGGCCGTGCGGGCGCGGGCGCTGCTGCAGGGCCGTCTGGTGGCGACAAAAGAGGATGTGGCGGCGCTGATCGTTCCGGTCCTGAAGCACCGGATGTCGCTGGGCTTTGCCGCGCGCGCCGAAGGCCAAACCGTCGATCTGGTGATCCGCCAGCTGGTCGAGCGCGTCAGCGGACGCGAGGCGGCGGCGTGAGCGCGGTCAGACCCGATCCAGCAACGCTCGACCAGGCGGGGCGCGCGATCTGGCTGCGCCGCGATGCCGAACGCATCGCCGGGTCGCTGCCGCCTTTGCTGGCCGAGGCGAAACAATTGGCCCATGTGGTGGCGTCGGGCCTGCACGGACGGCGCAAATCGGGACCGGGCGAGAATTTCTGGCAGTTTCGCCAGGCGATGCCGGGCGATTCCGCCGCCTCGGTTGACTGGCGCCGGTCGGGCCGCACCGATGAGCTGTTCATCCGCGAGCGCGAATGGGAATCGGCGCAGACGGTCTGCCTTTGGGTCGATGCCTCGCAATCGATGGACTATCGCGGTGCCGGGACGCGCCACAGCAAGGGCGAACGCGGGCGTCTGCTGGCGCTGTCGCTGGCGGTGCTGCTGTCGGCGGCGGGCGAGCGGATCGCGCTGTTGGGCACCGCCGCCCGGCAGCCGCGCAACGGCGAGATCCACTTGCAGCGGCTGGCGATGGCATTGGCCGATCGGCCCGAAGATCGCGCCGATTATGGCAGCGTTCCGGCCGACGCGCTGAATCCGGGCAACCGGGCGGTGATCGTTTCCGACTTTCTTGGACCGGAAGCGGCGGTTCTGCACATGCTGGCGCGGGCGTCGGATCAGGGTGTGCGCGGCTGTCTGGTCCAGGTTCTGGACGAGACCGAAGAAACTTTCCCGTTCGACGGCCGGACGATATTCGAGAGCATGGCCGGGACGGTCGATTTTGAAACCCACCGGGCCCGGGCGCTGCGCCATGCCTATCAGCAGAAAATGGCGGCGCGGCGCGCGATGCTGGCCGAAACCTGCCGCCGGACCGGATGGCGTTTCCTGGCGCATCATACCAATGAAAGTCCGCGCAAGGCGCTGCTGTGGCTGTACGTGGCCATAGGGGAAAAGGCCTGAGATGCTGACGCTTGGCCCGATCGGGTTTGTCGCGCCGTGGCTGTTGGCGGTGCTGGTCGCGCTGCCGGTGCTGTGGTGGTTGCTGCGGGCCGTTCCGCCACGACCGGGCCGGCGGAAATTTCCGGCGGTGCGGATGCTGCTTGGCCTGCACGACCCCGAAAAAATGCCGGATCGGACACCGTGGTGGCTGCTGCTGCTGCGGATTGCCGGGCTGGCCGCCGCGATCATTGCCTTTGCCGGTCCGCTGCTGAACCCGGCACCACGCGATGGCGGCAGCGCGCCGTTGCTGCTGCTGGTTGATGGCAGCTGGGCGTCGGCAGCGGACTGGACAATTCTGCAGGCGAAGCTGGCCGAAACTTTGGAACAGGCCCAGCGCAACGGTCGGCCGGTGGCGTTGCATTCGCTGGCCCTGCCGGTTCCCGCTGACAACATCCTGCCGTTTCAGGATGCCGGCGAATGGCTGCAGCGGGTGACTGGGCTGGAGCCGCAACCCTGGCAGGCCGACCGGGGTGCTTTTGCCCAATGGCTGGCTGCAGCCGATGTTGGCGCCTTCGAGACGCACTGGTTTTCCGACGGCTTGGGCGGCACCGGCGACGCGGCGCTGTTTCAGGCGGTGCAGGGCCGGGGACCGGTGACCTTTTACCCGGCCGCAACCGCCGTGGTTGGCGTGGCGGCCCCGGAAATTGTCGATGGCAGACTGTCGGTGAACCTGCTGCGCTCGCGGGCCGATGCGACCGCAGACTATGTCGTGCGTGCCATCGGCGCCGACCCGACCGGCCAGGAACGCATTCTGGGCGAAGTCCGGGCCGGGTTTGCCGCAGG
>JAYTCN010000400.1:0-7478 GCA_043736475.1 Paracoccaceae bacterium | reverse complement strand
CACCGAAAACCACTCGGCGCGCTGTCCCAGGGGTTCGAACAATTCCGCCCCTGTTCCGGTCATCCAGGCCTGCGCGCCCAGGGCGCATATTTCGTCATACAGCGCCCGACGCCTTTCGGCGTCAAGGTGTGCCGCGACCTCATCCAGCAGCAAGATCGGCGCCGCCCCGAAATCTTGCGTCAAAGACCGGGCGTTGGCGAGGATCAGCGATACCAGCAGCGCTTTTTGCTCCCCGGTCGAGCACAGCCGGGCCTCGACATTTTTTGCCGAGTAGATCGCGTGCAGGTCGGCCCGGTGTGGCCCGATCAAGGTCCGACCGGCTGCCATGTCTCGCGTCCGGCTGGTCGCGAATGCCGCGCGCAAGCCGGCTTCGGTTTGATCGGGCGGCGCTTCCTCGCTGGCGACGATGGCCAGCTCGGCGGCCGGAAACGCGGTCTCGGCCCCCGCCTGCGCCGCCGCAAGCCGCACCAGCGCCACCGCGCGATTGGCGATGATCGCGGCACCGGCTGCCGCCATCTGGGCTTCCAGCGCATCGTACCACGCGCCGTTCCGGACCTGATCCTTCAGCAGGCGGTTCCGTTCGCGCATGGCCTTGTCATAGCCCAGGCTGATATCGGCATGCTCGGGGATGAAACTCATCACCATGCGGTCAAGAAATTGCCGGCGGTCGCCCGCACCTTCCAGCCACAGCCGGTCCATGACCGGAACCAGCCACAAAATCCGTGCAACCCGGCCAAGGGCCAGTTGCGTCGAGGGCTTGCCGTCGATGAAGACCGCGCGCGACAGCGCATCATGGACGCTGGTTTCGATTTCGCGCCCGCCCTCGGGACTTTGAAGATCGGCGGAAACTTTCCAGCCGATCGATTCCGGTCGCCGCGCCAGGTCCTCGGGTGCCGCCCGCCGCAAACCGCGTCCCGGCGAGATCAGCGAAATCGCTTCAAGGATATTGGTCTTGCCCGCCCCGTTCGGACCATGCAGCACGACCGGGCGGCCATCGGTCTCGATCACGGTCGTGCGGTGCGACCGGAAATGCGAAAGCCGCAACCGGCCCAGGCACAGCTGCGCCATCTAGACCCGCATCGGCATCACAACGTAAACTGCCGTTTCATCATTGCCTTCGCGCATCAACACCGGATCCCCCGCGGAATTGAACAGGAAAACCGCATTCTCGCGGTCAACTTGACCGGCGATTTCCAGCAGGTATTTGGCATTGAAACCGATTTCCAGTTTTTCGGCGGCATAGGCGACCGACAGTTCCTCCTCGGCAGCGCCCGAATCCGGGGCGTTGACCGAGAGGCGCAACCGATCATCCTCCAATGTCATTTTCACGGCGCGCGACCGTTCCGACGATACGGTCGACACCCGGTCAACGGCTTGGGCGAACTCGGCGGCATCTACGGTCAACTGTCGTGTATTCCCTTGCGGGATGACGCGGGTATAATCCGGAAAGGATCCGTCGATCACCTTGGATGTCAACGTGATTTCCGGCGTGGCGAAGCGAATCTTGGTCTCCGAAACCGACACCGCAATCGTCATTGTGTCATCGTCCAGCAGCTTGCGCAATTCTCCGACCGTCTTGCGCGGAACAATGACCCCGGGCAAGCCCTCGGCGTCTTTCGGCAAATCCGCATCAATCCGTGCCAGACGATGGCCGTCGGTGGCCACACAGCGCAGCCGACGGCCCGCCGCCGAATCGGCGGCGTGAAAATAGACACCGTTCAGATAATAGCGCGTCTCTTCGGTCGAAATCGCAAATTTTGCCTTGTCAAACAGGCGGCGCAGAATCGGCGCGGCAACCGCGAAGTTGCACGAATATTCGGACGAGGCCATGATCGGAAAATCCTCGCGTGGCAAGGTTTGCAGGCTGAAATGCGATCGTCCGGCCCGCACTTCCAACCTGCCGCTGGTGCCGTCATCCGCCAAATCGACCATCGCGCCTTCGGGCAGTTTGCGCACAATTTCGTGCAACGTATGCGCCGATACCGTCGTCGCCCCTGCCCTGGCGACAATCGCCGGGGCTCTGTCCATCACCTCGATATCAAGGTCGGTCGCGCGGAACGACAAGGTATCACCTTCGGCCTCGATCAGGACGTTGGCAAGGATCGGAATTGTGTTGCGGCGCTCGACCACCGATTGCGCCCGGCTCATCGCCTTGAGGAGCGCGCCGCGCTCGATACTGCTTTTCATGGCGACAATCTGTCCTTTGCCGGAATTGTTGGCCCGCCACGGCGGGTCTAGCACTTTTCAGCATGAATTGGGTCCTGGTCAAGGGGCTGGCGGATGCCGGGCGCTGACGCGGGGTATTTTGTCGGGCGGATTGCAGCCCGACAGCAGCAAGTTTATCTTGCTTGACCCCCCGGTGACGAGCGGGATTTGATTGCAGACGGGGCAAGTTCAAATGGGGCAGCACGGGCGCAGACCATCATCACCCGCGGTTTGACGGGCTGTCGGGCGATTACAAACGCCGGCTCTGGCTGGTCATCGCGCTCAATGCGGCAATGTTTGCCGTCGAAATGCCGGCGGGACGGCTGGCCGGATCCATGGCGTTGCAAGCCGACGCTCTGGCAGTTTTTCGTCAGCGCAGTCCCGCAGGCGCCGGTCATGGCCGTGGTTGGGATTCTGGCCTTGCTGACCAACCTCACCAGCGTGCTGCTGCTGCTGCGCCACGCCCGCGGCGACGCCAACGTGCGGTCGGTGTGGTTGTGCTCGCGAAACGACATGATCGGCAATTTCGCGGTGGTGATTGCCGCCGGTCTGTCTGGCTGACGGCGACCGCCTGGCCCGATCTGGTCGTGGCACTGGCCATGGCCGGGTTGTTTTTGTCCTCGGCTTATCAGATTGTGCGGCAAGCACGGCACGAGGCGGAGCATGCGCACTGACGACCCACAGTTGCTGGTATCAACCGATTGGCTGGCGGCAAGACCGGATGTGCAGCGGCTCGACGCCAGCTGGTATCTGCCGTCGGCCAAGCGGGATTGTCGGGCGGAGTACGAGCAGCGCCATATTCCGCGAGCGCAGTTTTTTGATATTGATGAAATTTCCGACCTCGATTCACCACTGCCGCACATGGTGCCGCCGGTTGAAAAATTCGTCGCGCGCATGCGGGCACTGGGCATCGGCAACGGCGAGCAGGTCGTGGTCTATGACAGCGCCGGCCTTTTCAGCGCCGCCCGGGTCTGGTGGTTGTTTCGCATGATGGGCCTGCCCGATATTGCCGTGCTGGACGGCGGCTTGCCGAAATGGCTGGCCGAAGGGCGGGTGGTTGAGGCGGGCATGCGTGCGGTCGAGGGGTCGCAGCTGACGGCGCGCGGGCAAGATGAGTATTTGACCGACGTTGAAACTGTTCGTGCCGGCGGTGCGCAAGTCGTTGATGCAAGATCGGCGGCCCGGTTTCACGGCGACGAGATCGAGCCAAGGCCGGGGGTGCGCCCGGGCCATATTCCGGGGTCGGTGAATGTGCCCTACCAGGCAATGCTGAACGATGACGGAACGATGAAATCAGAGCAGGCGACGCGCGATGCCTTTGTCGCCAGCGGTGTTGACCTGACCCGACCCATCGTCACCGCTTGCGGGTCCGGGGTCACGGCGGCCATTCTGTCGCTGGGGCTGGCGCGGATCGGCCACAAGGATAACGCGCTGTATGACGGGTCCTGGGCGGAATGGGGATCGAGGCTCGATTTGCCGGTGGCGACGGGATGACCGACTACAAAACCGGCGACCGGGTGAGCTATACGATCACCTATCTGGCCATGGACGCCCGTCCGGCCTTTCCGCGCCCGGCGCTTCCCTTTGGCATGAGCGCGGCTTTGATCGGGGCCGAAAAGCCGCCGACCTGGTATTTCCTCAACCTCTATGACGCCGTTGGTTCCGACTACGAATGGACCGATCAGCATTCCGCCCCAGGTGCCGGGTTGCAAGAATATCTGCACCACCCGCGCATGGGTTTGTGGACCTTGCTGCACAACGGCTGGCCCGCCGGCTTTTACATGCTCGACCGGCGCGACCTCGGTCGTTGCGACCTGGCCTATTTCGGGCTGGTGCCCGAGGCAATCGGGCTGGGACTGGGCAAATACCTGCTGCACACGGCGATTCACGCGGGCTGGGACTATGAAGATACCGAAACAATGACGGTCCAGACCTGCAATCTCGATCATCCGCGTGCGCTTTCACTCTACCAACGCGCCGGTTTTTCGCCCATTAGACAAGAAAAAAAATCGCGCATCCTCACCCGCGACCGAACCATCAAGGACTGAAAAACAGCGATGCTGAGCAACCTGACACCCGCAGCGCCGGATAAGATCATCGAGCTGATCGCCATGTTCAAAGCCGATCCGCGCGATGGCAAGCTTGATCTTGGCGTCGGCGTCTACAAGGATGCGGCCGGCAAGACTCCGATCATGCGCGCGGTCAAGGCGGCCGAGCAAAAGCTGCACGACGCCCAGGACACCAAGACCTACCTCGGCCTGCTTGGCGATCTGACGTTCATCGACGCCATGCGCGATCTGGTCTTCGGCCGCGGTCTGTCTGCCGCATTGGTTGCCGGAGCGCAGACGCCCGGTGGCACCGGCGCCGTTCATCTGTTGCTGGAGATGGTGCGCATGGCCGATCCGCATGCAACCGTCTGGATCAGCGATCCGACCTGGCCCAACCACCCGGCCATCCTCAAACATCTTGGTCTGCCATTCCGGACCTACCGCTATTTCAACGAGGCGACCGGCAACTTTGACCGCGACGGCATGCTGGCCGATCTGGCCCGGGTTGACGCCGGCGATGTCGTGCTGCTGCACGGCTGCTGCCATAACCCGACCGGGGCTAACCCGACCCTGGCCGACTGGCAGGCACTGACCGATCTGCTGATCGCCAAGGGCGCGACGCCGCTGATCGACCTTGCCTATCAGGGTTTTGGCGACGGGCTCGAGGCCGATGTGGCTGGCCTTCGCCATATGGCAGCGCATGTTCCGGAATTGCTGGTGGCAGCGTCGTGTTCGAAAAATTTCGGTGTCTATCGCGACCGCGTCGGGGTGGCGCTGGTGGCGGCGTCCGACGACGCGACGGCGGCGCTGGCAAAGGGCTCCCTGACTTTGCTGAACCGGCTGAACTATTCGTTTCCACCCGATCATGGTGCGGCGATCGTCGGCATGATCCTGACCGATCCATGGCTGCGCGGCGACTGGCAGGCCGAGCTCGAATCGATGCGCCTCAACATGCTGACCCTGCGCGGCGGTCTGACCGAAGCGCTGCGCCAGGCGGCCAATTCGGACCGGTTTGATTTCATCGCCCGGCACCGGGGCATGTTCTCGCGCCTTGGCATCAGTCAGGAAGCCGTGCTGAAATTGCGGGCCGAACATGGAATCTACATGGTGTCCGACAGCCGCATCAACATCGCCGGATTGCCTGCCGACGGTCTCGACAGGCTCGCCCGCGCCATTGCCAGCGTCGGCTGATGCAGGTGCCCTTTATTGGTGCCGGGGATGTCGAGCATCGCCTCGACTGGCTGGCCATGGCCGATGCGCTGCAGGCGGGGCATCGCGCTGCCGCTCCGGCACTCGCCGACCAGATGGTCAGGCGCGGTTCGGATATTCTGCTGTCGCGCGCGGCCTGGATCGACGGGCTGGGGGCGGCGGTCAAATCGGTGACCGTGCTGCCGGGCAATCCGGCGCGCGGTCTGCCCAGCGTTCACGGCGCGATGCTGCTGTTCGACGACGCCAGCGGCGCGGTCGAGGCGGTGATCGATTCGGCGCTGGTGACCAAGTGGAAAACGGCGGCGGATTCGATTCTGGGTGCCCGGTTTCTGGCCCGTAAAGATTCGGCCCGGTTGCTGGTTGTCGGGGCCGGTGTGGTGGCCCGCTCGCTGGTGGATGCCTATCGGGCGCTGTTTCCGCGAATTGGCGTTGCGATCTGGAACCGCAGTTCCGACAAGGCGCGGGTGCTGGCCGAGGCGACTGGCGCCGACTTCGCGTCCGATCTCGAGAGCGCCGTTCGGACAGCCGATATCGTTGCCACCGCGACCATGGCGCAAGAGCCGGTCATTCGCGGTGACTGGCTACGACCCGGCACGCATCTGGACCTGATCGGGGCCTTCACGCCGACGATGCGCGAGGCCGACGATACCGCGATCCGCCGGGCCCGGGTGTTTGTCGATTGCCGCGAAACCACGGTCGACCATATCGGCGAGCTGATGATCCCGATCCGCAGTGGCGTGATTGCGGCGGGTGACGTTCTGGGCGACCTGCGCGATCTGGCCAATGGCGGGGTCGGGCGCGTGTCACCGCAAGACATAACGCTGTTCAAGAACGGTGGCGGGGCCCATCTTGATCTGCTGGCGGGGCGGGAAATTCTGGCGGCCTGGCGGCGGCGCTGAGTCAGCGGAAAAAAACGACATGCCCCACAAATCGCGGCTGGGCGGCATTGTTATCGACTGCAAGACCGCCGATCTGGCAGCAGCGGCGGAATTCTGGGGCGCGGCGCTGGGCGGCCTCGTGTCGTTTGATGACGACCGCAAATATGCCGCGATCAGCAATCAGGGCGAGATCAGGATTCTGGTGCAAGCCGTCGATCACGATGCCCGGCTGCATCTTGATATCAAGGCCGACGACAAGGAGGCCGAGGTAGCCCGGCAGGCGGCACCGGGGGCGAAAGTTGTCGCCCGTATCAAGCGCTGGATCGTCATGGAAGCGCCGACCGGCCACCGGTTTTGCGTGGTGATCCGCAAAGCGACGCATTCGGCCGCAACGCGCGGCAATGGCGGTGATGGCCTTGAAGCATTGGTTCCTGGTTGATCCGGTTCCTGTGACCGCCGGTTGGTCCAGCTGTGGCGATCCGCGATGAAAAAATTCATTATCGGCCGGGTGACGTTCAAGCCGGACCAGCGCGAAGATTTTCTCGAGGCGGTGCGCATTCACGCCGCGGCCATCCGCAAGGAACCGGGCTGCGTGTTTTTCGAGATCAAATTGAGCCGCGAAAAGCCCAATCGCGCTGTGGTCGCCGAATGTTTCGTCGATGCCGCCGCGCACGAGGTTCACAACCAGACCGCGCATATGCTGGCATTCGTCGACAAAATGTCACGGATCCTGCTCGACGGCCGGTTCGAGAATATTTATTCCGACAATGTAACAGTCGACGTTGTGAAATTTGATTGATCCCTCACCACCCCACCACCTGATTGCCGGATCAGCCCGACCGACCGTCGGGCGACCAAATTTGGGTGTTTGCCGTATGGTCCGGCGCTTCGTCTTTGCCGTCTGCCCGCTGCCAGTCGACGTCGAGGATCGGCGAACCGGCCCCCCAGCGTTTGCCGTCAGGTCGACCGCATCCGGTTCGACGGCGTTTTCGTTTACTTTTATGGTGATTGGGTTCATGCTTGCCGCACTTTCACAAGGGGGATGGTTCCATGAAAAAATTCGGTCCTGCTGCGCGTGTTTCGACGATTCTGCTGGCCTTGGCCATTCTGGCCGGCTGCGGTTACATCTGAAGATCAG
>JAYTCN010000399.1:0-7504 GCA_043736475.1 Paracoccaceae bacterium | reverse complement strand
GCGACGCGCTTGTAATCCTCGACCGCCAGCAGCGAATGCGGGTTGTGGCGGCCGCTGAGATCGGGGTTGATCGAGCGGCGCGAACCCGGCGGGATATGGCCCTGCTGGTATTTGCCGGTCAGCATGCCGGCCGACAGCGGCGAAAAAGCCAGAAGCCCGACATCCTCGTGGCGGGCGACCTCGGCCAGATCGAGATCGAAAGTGCGGTAGAGAAGGTTGTATTCGTTCTGGATCGCGGCGACACGCGGCAGGCCCTGCGCCTCGGCTGCCTGCAGGAACTGCATCACCCCCCAGGCGCTTTCGTTGGACAGGCCGATATGTTTCAGCTTGCCGGCCTTTTGCAGCGCTTGCGCGGTTTCGAGTACGTCGGCGACGTGATCGGCCATGCCCCTGGGCTGGCGGTAGGCGTCGAAGGTCCAGCTTTTGCGGAAGTGATACGAGCCGCGGTTCGGCCAGTGCAGCTGGTAGAGGTCGATGCGCTCGGTTTGCAGGTTGCGCAGGCTGGAATCGATGGCGCTGCGCATCACCTTGCCGCTGATCGGGCCGCCATCGCGGACCACGGCGCTGCCCGCGCCGGTAACCTTGGTGGCAATGACCATGGCGCGGTGACGATTGGCCTTCAGCCAGCTGCCGATGAATGTCTCGGTCAGGCCGGCCCGTTCGCGGCTGAGCGGGTTGGTCGGATACATTTCGGCGGTATCGATGAAATTGACCCCGTGATCGGCAGCCAGGCTCATCTGCGCATGCGCCTCGGCTTCGCTGTTCTGGGTGCCCCAGGTCATCGAACCAAGGCAGATGGCGCTGACCTGCAGACCGGTGCGGCCGAGGGGGTTGTAGTGCATGGCGGTTCCTAGACTGACCAGCCGGTACCCCCGGCCAGCGCGGCGCGGATGGCAGGACCGTGTTCATCGAGATGCGGCGGGCGGGTATTTTGCGCCAGTTCGGCAGCCGACATGCGGATCGGGTTCGCCAGATAGGTGCCGCCGCCGATGTCGCGCGCCAGGTGCCGGTGCCGGGCCTGCGGGTCGGCAAAGGCTTCGGCCACGGTATTGATCGATCCGGCCGGGACCACCGCATCCGCAAGCGCGGCGAGCAGGGCGGCACGCTGGCGGCGGGCAATGGCCGCGGCCAGCAGTCCGGTCAGCGCGGCGCGGTTGAGCACGCGGTTGCTGTTGCCGGCAAAACGCGGGTCGTCGTCGAGCGTCAGGTTCAGTACGCGACAAAGCCGCGCGAACTGGCCGTCGTTGCCGCAGGCGATGATCAGCGGGCCGTCGGCGGCGAAAAACACCTGATAGGGCACGATGCTGGGATGGGCATTGCCGATCCGGCGCGGCGATTTGCCGGTCCAGAAATAGCCGGTCGCCTGATTGGCCAGCACGCCGACCTGGGTGTCGAACAAGGCCATGTCGATGTGCTGGCCCTTGCCGGTCCGGAAGCGCTGGATCAGCGCCGCCTCGGCGGCAATCACCCCATAGACGGCGGTGAACAGATCGGCATAGGCGACGCCGGTCTTTTGCGGTTCGCCGTCCGGCTCGCCGGTCAGGTCCATCAGGCCGGACATGCCCTGGATGATGAAGTCGTAGCCGGGGCGATGGGCATAGGGGCCGGTCTGGCCGAAACCGGTGATCGAGGTGTAGATCAGGCCGGGGCTGGTTTGCGCCAGTGACGCATAGTCGAGGCCGAATTTGGCCAGGCCGCCAACCTTGAAATTTTCGATCACCATGTCGGCACCGGCGGCGAGGTGTTTGGTGATCGCCAGATCGGCGGCGTTGCTGAAATCGAGCGCGATCGAGCGTTTGCCGCGATTGCAGCTGTGGAAATAGGCGGCGGCGCCGTCACTGGCAAAGGGCGGGCCCCAGCTGCGGGTCTCGTCGCCTTCCGGGGCCTCGACCTTGATGACCTCGGCGCCGAGATCGGCCAAAGTCTGGCCCATCCACGGGCCGGCCAGAACCCGGGCGAGTTCGAGGACTTTGATACCGGTGAGCGGCAGTGCCATGGGCGGTCTTTCGGAACTCCTCAGGCCGATAGATCAATTCGGCGCGCCGGGGTCAAGCCGGGGTGCTTGCCACCCAAGGTTGCAGCGCCTAAACAGATCGGATGATCAACCCGATGAAGCTGATTTTCCCGAAAACTTTCGTTTCCGTCATCCGCCTGCACGGCGTGATCGCCCAGGGTTCGCGGCTTGGCGGCGGGTCGATCAACGATGTGGTGATGGGCCCGCTGATCGAGCGGGCGTTCAAGGGCAAGCCGGCGGCGGTGGCGCTGTCGATCAATTCGCCCGGCGGATCGCCGGTGCAATCGGCGCTGGTCGCGGCGCGGATCCGCCGACTGGCCGACCAGCACAAGATCGCGGTCCACGCGTTTTGCGAGGATGTGGCGGCCTCGGGCGGTTATTGGCTGGCGACGGCGGGCGACACGATTCATGCCGATCCCAGCTCGATCGTCGGCTCGATCGGGGTGATTTCGGCGGGGTTCGGGTTTCCCGAGCTGATCGCGCGTCACGGCATCGAACGACGGGTGCATACGGCGGGCGCGAGCAAATCGCTGCTGGATGCGTTCAAGCCGGAAAAACCGGAAGACGTCGAGCGGCTGAAAAAGCTGTTCGGGGTGATTCACGACAATTTCATCGCCCAGGTCAAGGCCCGGCGCGGCGGCAAATTGGCCGAAGGTCTGTTCACCGGCGACATCTGGGCCGGGCAGGAGGCGATCGACAACGGCATCATCGACGGGTTCGGGCATCTGGTGCCGAAATTGAAAGAGCTTTACGGCGCCAAGGTGCGGCTGGTCGTGCACGGCCCGCGCCGGTCCTTGTTCCAGCGCTTGGGCGGACCGGGCGCGGCCGATCTGATCGGCGCCGTCGAGGATCGGCTGCAATGGCAAAGGTTCGGGTTGTGACATGCTGATAAAACTGGCGTTGGTGCTGCTGATTGCGGTGATGATTCTGGCGATGGTGGGCAAGCTGCGCACGCCGAAGGCGCGACCGAAGCTGCGGAACGCGGTGAAATGCCCGGACTGCGGGATGTTCCTGATCGGTAACGGCAACCACGATTGCAAGGGCCGCGCATGACGCCGGGGGCAGCGCTGGTCACCGGCGGCGCGCGCCGGCTGGGCCGGGCGATGGCGCTGGACCTCGGCGCCAGCGGCTGGGACGTGGCGGTGCATTACGCCGCCAGCGGCGTGGCGGCCGAGGCGCTGGCGCAGGAGTTGCGCGCAATGGGGGTGAAGGCGGCGGCGCTGCAGGCCGACCTGCTGGACGAAGCAGCAACCGCAGGGCTGGTGCCGGCGGCGGCCGCCGCCTTGGGCCGACCGCTGACATTGTTGATCAACAACGCCTCGATCTTTGAGTATGACACGATCCGTTCGGCGACAAAGGCAAGCTGGGACCGGCATATCGGCTCGAATTTCCGGGCGCCGTTCGTGCTGACCCAGCAATTTGCCCGCCAGGTGCCGAAAGGCCTGGTCGATGCGGCAGGCGAAAGGCTTGCTGCCGGGGCAATCCTCAACATGATCGATCAAAGGGTGCGCAAGCTGACCCCGGAATTCATGACCTATACGCTGGCCAAGATGGGATTGTGGGCCTTGACGCAGACATCGGCGCAGGCCCTGGCCCCCGACATCCGGGTCAATGCCATCGGTCCGGGCCCGACCTTGCAGGGGTCGCGCCAGACCGATGAACATTTCGCCAAACAGAGAAAAGCAACGATTTTGCAGCGGGGCGCCAGCGCGGCAGAAGTGGTCACGGCGCTGCGGTTCATACTCGGTTCACCTGGACTGACCGGGCAATTGTTGTGCGTGGATGGCGGCCAGCATCTGGGTTGGCAGACCGCAGATGTGCTGGGAGTGGAGTAGGTCGTCGGCTGGTCCGACCGACGGCGCAACCCGAGAGCGTTGGAAATTGTCCACTTTGGTAACGCCTTGGTAATGATTGTCACAAATCTGTCAGCAATTTCATTTATTTAGCCTGCGCAAGAAATTTTAGCATTTAATAACAATGGCTTAATAAACTGCACAAAAAATAGGCAAAGCGACAAACCCCTTTGTTCTGCAAGGAAATTCGCCTCTCGCGCAAACTTGTGCACGGAGTTACCCACAGGAATCGTGGACAGGTTTTCGCTTGTGTTAGGGTTTGGTTCGGCGCAGCGCTAGAGAGAATCACGGATTGGCCAGGCGATGAGCGAAGCGGAGGATCAGGCACCGGGCGGGTTTGCCGAGGACGGGGCAAGCGCACCTGTGCCCGGCAAACTGAGCGGGCATCGGTTGATCCAAGACTATCTGAAACGGTTGCCCGGCGCACCCGGTGTCTATCGGATGCTCGATGACAAGGGCGAGGTGCTCTATGTCGGCAAGGCCCGCAATCTGAAAAAGCGGGTGGCATCCTATGCCAAGCCGGCCGGGCATTCGGCCCGGATCGCCCGGATGATTTCGGCCACGGCGACGATGATGTTCCTGACCACGGCGACCGAGACCGAGGCGTTGCTCCTGGAGCAGAACCTGATCAAGCAGTTGAAGCCGCGCTATAACGTGCTGCTGCGCGACGACAAATCGTTCCCGAATATCCTGGTGAGCGAAGCCCATGCATTTCCGCAGATCAAAAAGCATCGCGGGCTGAAATCGGAAAAAGGCCGTTATTTCGGGCCGTTCGCTTCCGCCGGATCGGTTAACCGGACCCTGAACCAGTTGCAAAAGGCGTTTCTGCTGCGGAGTTGTTCGGATTCGGTGTTCGAGGGCCGGACCCGGCCCTGTTTGTTGTACCAGATCAAGCGCTGCTGCGGACCCTGCGTCGGGTTGGTCGGCGAAGCGGCCTATGGCGGGTTGGTCGAAGATGCGACCCGGTTCCTGACCGGCAAATCAACTTCGGTGCAGGCCCGTCTGGCCGCCGAGATGACAGCAGCCAGCGCGGCGCTGGAATTCGAGCGGGCGGCGGCGCTGCGCGACCGCATCCGGGCCCTGACCCAGGTGCAGTCGGCGCAGGGGATCAATCCGGCGGGGGTCGAGGAGGCCGATGTGGTGGCGCTGCATCAGGACGGCGGCCAGGCTTGCGTGCAGGTGTTTTTCATCCGCGCCAACCAGAACTGGGGCAACCGGGCCTATTTCCCGCGCACCGGCGCCGGGGCCGAGCCGGCGGAGATCATGGAAGCGTTTCTGGGCCAGTTTTACGGCAACAAGACGCCGCCGAGGCTGATCTTGCTGTCGCATGCGGCCGAGAACGCCGATCTGCTGGAAGATGCACTGAGCACCCAACTGGGGCGGAAGGTCGCGTTGGTGGTGCCGTTGCGCGGCGAGAAGGCGCAACTGGTCGAACATGCCGCCCGCAACGCCCGCGAGGCTTTGGCGCGCAACATGGCGGAAACCGCCAGTCAGGCGCGGTTGCTGGAGGGGTTGGCCGAAGCATTCGGGCTCGAGGCGGCACCGCAGCGGATCGAGGTCTATGACAATTCGCATATCCAGGGGGCGCATGCCGTCGGCGGCATGATCGTCGCCGGGCCGGAGGGGTTCATTCCGAGCCAGTATCGCAAATTCAACATAAAAAACACCGAGATCACGCCGGGCGACGACTTTGGCATGATGAAAGAAGTGCTGGACCGGCGGTTTTCGCGCTTGCTGAAGGAAGACCCGGATCGCGAACTGGGCACCTGGCCGGACCTGCTGCTGATCGACGGCGGTGCCGGGCAGGTTTCGGCGGTGGCTGCGGCGCTCGCCGAACTGGGGATTGGGGATGTCGGGATTGTCGGGGTGGCCAAGGGCCTGGACCGCGATGCCGGCAAGGAGGAGTTCCACCGGCCCGGACAACGGCCGTTTGCCCTGCCGCACAAGGACCCGGTGCTGTATTTCATCCAGCGGCTGCGCGACGAGGCGCACCGCTTTGCCATCGGGGCGCATCGGGCCAAGCGGGCCAGGGCGATCGCGGCGACGACGCTGGACGAGGTGCCGGGAATCGGGGCGGTCAGGAAGCGGGCCTTGTTGCAGCATTTCGGTTCGGCCAAGGCGGTGTCGCGGGCCGGGCTGGCGGATCTGCAGGCGGTGGACGGGATTTCGGCGGCGATGGCGGAAGCGATCTACGGGTTCTTCCACGGCGAGGGGTGAACCCCGCCTGCGCAGGGGTGACAGGTGCGCAGGGCGACCCGCAGCGTTTGTCATTCCCGCGCAGGCGGGAATCGGGCGCTGAATTTTCCCTGCGAAAATACTTAACCACAGTGCCGCCCGGGACTATAATGACCGGTCTGAACAGGAGGCCAATATGATACTGCAACTAGGAGACATTGCACCAGATTTTGAAGCCGATACCACGGAAGGCCGAATCAAGTTCCATGACCACATCGCCGGCTCGTGGGCTGTGTTCTTTTCCCACCCCAAGGATTTCACCCCGGTCTGCACCACCGAACTGGGGGCCCTGGCCAAGCTGAAGCCCGAATTCGACAAACGCGGGGTGAAACTGCTGGGCATTTCGGTCGACAGCGTCGCCGACCACCAGCGCTGGAAGCAGGACATCAAAGACGTGACCGGTGCCGAAGTGAATTACCCGCTGATCGGTGACAGCACAATGTCGGTGGCCAAACTTTATGGCATGATCCCGCCGGAAGCCCAGGGCGACGCCGTCGGCCGTACCGCCGCCGACAACCAGACAGTGCGCAACGTGCTGGTGGTCGGACCGGACAAGAAGATCAAATGCATCATCACCTATCCGATGAGCACCGGCCGCAATTTCGCCGAGTTGCTGCGGGTGATCGATTCGCTGCAACTGACGGCGACGAAATCGGTGGCGACGCCCGCCGACTGGAAACAGGGCGAGGATGTGGTCATCCTGGCGTCGGTGTCGGACGAAGCCGCCAGGGAAAAATTCCCGGAAGGCTGGAGAACGGTGAAACCCTATATCCGCTACGTGCACCAGCCGGGCATGTGAGCGGAGTTTGGTCTTAGGCGTCCTGGCCTTCCCCCGGGCGCGGCGGTTTTGCGCCGGTTCTCGCGCCGCTCAGCCGCGTTCCGCGATCTGGACCCAGGTATCGCCGTAGCGGCGGCTGTCGCGCCCCAGCAGGCCGGCGGGCCAGTCTGCCGCCGCATTCTCCTCGCGGACCACAATCGCCCCTTTTGCCAGCCAGCCGCCCGCCAGCGCCGCGGCCAGCGCCTTTTCGCCCAGATTTTTCCCATAGGGCGGGTCAAGGAAGATCAGGTCAAACGCCGCCGGGCCGCAGACGCCCAGGCGGGTCGCATCCTGCCGCAACAGGGCAATCCCGTCCGTTACCCGCAGCTTTTCCGCATTGGCCCGGATCAGCGCCCCGGCCTTCACCCCGTCATCGATGAAACAGACCGACGCGGCGCCCCGGCTCAGCGCCTCGAATCCCAGCGCCCCGGTACCGGCGAACAGATCCAGCACCCTTGCCCCGGCAATCGGCGGGTAGTCGCCATGGGCAATCAGGTTGAATATCGCTTCGCGCACCCGGTCGCTGGTCGGACGAAGATGGGCGGCGCCGTCGCCGGTGCCGACCGGAGCCAGCGCCGTCCCCCG
>JAYTCN010000398.1:0-3195 GCA_043736475.1 Paracoccaceae bacterium | reverse complement strand
TTCCGGGGTTCTTTGTTGATCCGGGGCAGCGGCGGCGGATCACCTTCAGTTACATGGATGCGCGGGATTTGGGGCAGATTGTCGATCTGGCGTTAAAGAAGGACGGGCTGGGGTTTCAGGTGTTCAATGCCTGCAATGACACCAATTCGGTTTGTCAGAGCAATCAGGAATTGCTGGCACGGTTCTTTCCCAAGGTGCCTTTAAGCCGCCCGGTTGGGGCGCAGGAGAGTTTGCTCTCGAACCGCAAGGTGCGGGAAGTTTTGGGGTTCAAGGAGCAGCACAACTGGCGGAATTATGTGGATGATCCGATGGCGTAGACGGTGTAAGGGGCGTGTCCACGCGTGAACAGGGGCGAGGGGTGTTTGGGATCAAGGGGTTAGGGAGGAGTGGTAAGGCGTTGTTAAGAATTGGGGCAGGCGGGGCGGGGTGAACCCTGCCTTGCGCTCAGCACAAGACGTGTTCGCCGCCCGATGATTGGCAGCTTGATCGGCTGTCGGCTGTTGCTGTTCAACATACTGCTCTGGCGGATAAGTTCGAAGTCGAGGTGCCGCCTGCCGCTGACCGCCAACCCGTTCAGTCCAAGTGCAAATCTTCTGCCTCCTCGCCACTCGTCACCATGCCCATCAGACATGCCTTGGGGCTGGTGCCGAAGGCGCGGCGAAAGCAGCGCTGAAAATAGGACAGGTCAGAGAACCCGGCTTCATAGGCGATGGAAGAAATCAGGTCGCCGCGCCGCCCGGCGCGACGATCCTCGATCCCGCGCTTGGCATGTTCCAGCCGCTTGACCAGCAGGTATTTTGTCGGCGTCGAGCCTATCGCCGAAAAGCCGGGCTGTACTTGACGCGGCGACATGCCGAGATCGTCGGCGAGGTCCTGAATGGTCAGATCCGGGTTGCGATAGTGGCTGTTGATATAAGCCTGCCCGGAGGCCAGCGCGCGCGCCGCCGAGGTCACTGTCGATGCCGGCAAAGCCCTCTTGGCCTGATCGTTCGTGCAGCATCGCCCCGATCAGGCCAAAGATCGCCTCGCGCAGATAGGTGTTTGAGGCGGCGTTGGACGAGGGTTGGCCAAAGACTTTGCCCAGCACCGCGCATAAGGCAAGGTTGGTCGGGTCATGCCGTGGCACCGAGATACCGCCGCGGATCAGGTCATAGCCGAACCGCGCCTGCATCTCTGCGCGCGGCAGATGCAGGGAAAGCTGGCGGTTGTAATCGCCGAAGAAGGTGAAGTCTGACGTGCAGGCGCTGTCGATCAGCACCATGTCACCGGGCGAAAGCAGGCAGGAGGTCTCGTTCTGGCTCATCTGAGCCTTGCCTTCTTCTTGCAGGATGAGAAAATAATTCTCGCTTGCGTCCAGCCTGATGTCGCGGTTGGAGCGCACCACCTGTTGTAGATCGGCGGCAACATGCGCCACCTCGAAGCCCGCGCAGTGATCAACCTGCACGCCGCCACGCATAACGCGTCGATCAGCGGAAGCGCGAATGTCGAAACTGCCGCAAACCCGACGTTAATCGGCTGCAAATTGTTCAACAGGCAGTTCGTTTGCACGGATTCGCGTCAGCATGTGAAGGATGATGCGTTCGAATCGGAGTTGTTGCAAATAAAACGACAGCGGGCAGAGGCGGATGTCGCCTGAGTCCGCATCCTTCGTCGCGCCAGTCCAAGAACGGCGGCGGGTTTGCGCTTTAGCCTGATCATAGGGAATAGAGGGAGGAGCCCATGCTGGATTTCAGCATGACCATCGGCGGCCGCACGGTCGCGGGTCAGGAAAGCTTTGCAATTTACAATCCGGCGACGGGCGAGGTGGTAGGCCAAGCGCCCCATGCCAGCGCGGATGATCTGGATGCGGCGGTGGCTGCGGCAAAAGCCGCCTATCCATCCTGGTCGGGTTTGCCGGACGCACAGCGTCAGGCCGCCTGTGCCGCCTTGGCTGGGAAATTGGCAGAACACGCCGAGGAGATTGCCCGCCTGTTGACGCTTGAGCAGGGCAAACCGCGAGGTGGCCTTGGTTCGAGGTTTGAATTGGGTGGGGCGCAGGCTTGGGCGGGTCATACGGCAAGCCTGACCCTGCCGGTGAAGGTCCTGCAAGATGACAATACCGGACGGGTGGAGTTTGCACCGGAAGTCGCTTGGCGTCGTGGCCTCGATCACACCTTGGAACTGGCCGGTGATGATCGCGATCTGGCATATTGTGCCTGCTTTGCGTGCCGGAAACACGGTTGTGATCAAGCCGTCGCCCTATACGCCGCTGTCGACACTGCGCACGGTCGAGGTCTTGAACTACATCCTGCCGCCGGGCGTGCTGAATGTCGTGACCAGCGATGACAAGTTGGCCAATATCGGCGCGTTGATGTCGGCGCATCCCGACATCCGCAAGGTCGTGTTCACCGGGCCCTGTGCGACGGGCGAGAAAATCATGCAATCGGCCGCGCGCACGATGAAGCGCTTGACGCTGGAAATGGGCGACAATGATGCGGGCATCGTGTTGGCCGATTGTGACCCCGCCGCGATTGCCGAGGGCCTGTTCTGGGGAGCCTTCATCAACAATGGACAGACCTGCGCCGCGATGAAGCGCTTGTATGTACATGACAGCATCCATGATGCCGTCTGTGATGCGCTGGTGGCCTATGCCCGCAACATCCCGATGGGCAACGGCCTTGATGAGGCCAATGGGGGGCGCGATATTGTTGCCTATGTCGGCGAGAAGTCTGCGGATGTGAATGGCCGCGACAGCGTTGTGCTGCAGGGCCATGTGATCGGGGGTGGCTCGTCGGTGAATGCGATGATCTATATCCGCGGTCATGCCAACGACTACAATCAGTGGGCCCAACTGGGCAACCGGGGCTGGTCCTATGACGATGTGCTGCCGGTGTTCAAGGATCTGGAGCAGAATCTGACCCTTGCCGATGCGTTCCACGGCACCGCTGGCGAGTTGCATGTCTCTGAACCCCGGTTCAAACACCCGCTGTGTCAGGCCTTCGTGCGGGCGGCCCAAGAAACCGGCTTGCCGTACAACCCTGATTTCAACGGCAAGGTGCAGGAAGGTGTGGGTTTCTATCGGACCACCACCCATGACGGGCGGCGCTGATCCTCGGCGCAGGCTTTCCTGCGCAAGGCCGAAAAGCGTGGCAACCTGACGATCAAGACGCAGACCCGCGTCGCGAAGGTGACATTTGAGGGCAAGCGCGCCACCGG
>JAYTCN010000397.1:0-7517 GCA_043736475.1 Paracoccaceae bacterium | reverse complement strand
TCGGAGCAAATATTCACGGGCGAGGACTGACGTTCAAACCGATGATCGGCGACGTTGAATCGTTCGCTTTGATGAACGCCGACGGAAATCTGGTCCATTGCAGCCGCAGCCAGAACCGCGAACTCTTTCGCTTGGTCATCGGCGGATACGGCTTGTTCGGCATCGTGGTTCGCGTCAGGTTGCGGCTGATGCCCCGCACTAAGCTTGAGCGTATCGTCGAAGTCATCGCAATCAAGGACCTGATGCCCGCATTTGGCCAGCGGATGGCCGAAGGATACCTGTTCGGTGATTGCCAGTTCTCGACCGATATGGAATCGGACAACTTCCTTCGCACTGGTGTATTCGCCTGTTACCGCCCGCTGCCTGCCGACGCCAAAATGCCGGACGAACAAAGCGAACTCGCCAACGATGACTGGCGGAAACTCTACTATCTGTCGCATGCCGACACGAGGCAGGCTTACGAATCTTACGTCGCCTATTACCTGTCCACCACTGGCCAGCGCTACTGGTCCGACACAGGCCAGCTTAGTGTATATATCGATGATTATCACCTCGAACTTGACCGGCAACTCAAGGCGACGGTCAAGGGAACCGAGATGATTACGGAACTCTACGTGCCACGCGCGGCCTTGGCGGCATTTATGGACGATGTTCGGGAGGACTTTCGCAAATACGATGTCAAACTGATCTACGGCACGATCCGCCTCATTGCCCGCGATGATGAGTCATTCCTCGCCTGGGCCCGTGAACCTTGGGTGTGCATTGTCATGAACCTGCATGTCGATCACACTGAGGAAAAGATCGCAAAGGCGACAGTTGACTTCCGGCGCTTGATTGACCGCGCCATCGCATATGGAGGCAGCTATTTTCTCACTTATCATCGCTGGGCAAGCCGCGAGCAGGTTGAAAAATGCTATCCGCAGATGCCGGAATTCCTCAAACTGAAACGCCGCTACGATTTTCACGAGTTGTGCGCCAGCGACTGGTACTACCATTACAAACAAATGTTCGCCGATAAGCTTTGATATCCACCGCCGACGCAGAATCAGCGCCGGTCGCGCCGCAACTTAACCTCGGCCAGGCGCCGACGCGTTTCTGGCAGAAAAAGTGGTGTTCAGGCACTGAACCTCAATAGTGATAGCGGCACTGCGCGATTTCGAGCATGTCACTCCGCACCCGATAAACCAACCGGTGCTCACGGTCGATGCGGCGCGACCAGAACCCCGAAAGATCGCCTTTCAGCGGTTCCGGCTTGCCAATCCCTTTGAAAGGATGGCGCATGCTATCCTGTATCAACACATTGATTTTTCGAAAAGCTGCCTTGTCCGTCGACTGCCAATATTGATATGCTTCCCACGCAACGGGATAGAAAGTGATATTCATTCCTCAATCAATTCGTGTACAACGCCTCTGCCTTCGTTGAGCGCTTTGATCCCCTCACGCAGTTCACGGGCGTTCGCCGGACTCGCCAGCAAATACGCCGTCTCGTCCAGCGCCGCATAATCCTCAAGCGAGATCAGCACCGCCGGCAGCCCCTTGGCACGGGTAACAATCACCGGTTCATGGTCGTCATTGACCCGATCCATGATGGCGGAAAGATTGGCGCGCAGCGCCGTTGAAGACAGGGTTTTCATGAATCGTCGTGTACGTGATTGCGTACGAAATGTAAAGCGGCAATTGTTTCCACACCCTGCACCAAGGAAGCTCAAGAAGCGCGATGCACCGAAACCCGCCCCAGCGCCTGCGCCGCCCGCGCCCTGGCTTCCGGCAGTTTCTGCGCCCCCAGCGCCGGGGCCAGCCAAAGTTCCAGAAAATGCCCGGTCAGCTTCAGCCCTGCCGCCAGATCTTCTGCCGGAACCTGATCCGGCACACCCAGCAAAAACCCCGGCAGCGCCAGCAGCCGGTCTTGCCACTGCGTACCCGCACCGGCACTCACCGCCCGGCCGGTGCGCGGCGAAACGAAAATCAGCGCATCCTTCTGCCCGGTCACGGCACAATCGCGCAGGTCGAGGCCAAATCCCATCTCGGCCAGCAAATCCAGCTCCCAGCGCACATAGTCCGCGTGCCAGCCCGCCCCGGCCCCCAGCGCGTCCAGCAGCGCCACCGTCCGCCCGTACAGCCGGACATGCGCCTCGCGCTCGGGCAGCCAGTGCAACAAGGCGGCAATCGACCCCAGCACCGCCAGCGCACAGCGATCAGCCATGATCGCCGCCGTCCGCGACCGCAGCGGCTCCACCGTGAACAACCCCAGATGATCCTCCAGCCGCGCCCGCCATTCGACCTGCAACTGCGCCCCCGGTTGCAGGATCGGCGCCATCCGCCGCGCCCCGCCACCCTTGACCACGCCGGAATGGCGGCCATGGCCGGCAGTGAAAACCTCGATAATGGCCGAGCCTTCGCCGTGGCGGCGCACCGAAAGCAGGGCCCCCTCGTCGCGCCAGTCCATTATTCTGCCAGCCCGGCTTGATCCAGCAAAGTCCGCCCCTGCCGATCCTCGACCTCGATCACCCAAAGATCGGGATCATGGCGCCTTTGCCGGGCGATCGCCGCATCGACAACCGGCTCGACATCGTCGCTCAGCAGCGACCAGACCCGGGCGCCGTCGGCGCCAAAATTGCGGGTGAACGCCTGCGCCTTGCCGGCCAATGTGTTCAGCTTGACCAGCACTGCCCCTGCCTCGTCATTGCCGTGGCGCACCACGAAAGCCGGAATTCCCGCCAACCGCAACCGGGCCAGATAGGCCCGCACCCAGAATTCGGCGGTCAGGCGCGCCATCGCGGCTCAGGCCCCGTCCTTGATGTCCAACCCCATGCCTTCATAGCGCTCGGCATCGTCCTGCCAGTTCTCGCGCACCAATACCCGCAGGAACAGATGCGCCGGACGTTCCAGAAACGCCGAAATATCCTGCCGGGCCAGCGTCGAGATCGTCTTGATCGTCTCGCCCTTCGGCCCCAGGATGATGCCTTTGTGGCCGTCACGGGCGACATAGATCACCTGGTCGATCTTCACCGAGCCGTCCTTGCGCTCTTCCCATTGCTCGGTCTCCACCGTCAGCTGGTAGGGCAGCTCCTGATGCAGGCGCAGCGTCAGTTTTTCCCGGGTAATTTCCGCAGCGATCATCCGCAGCGAGATATCGGCGATCTGGTCCTCCGGATACAGCCAGGGTCCAACCGGCAGTTCCCCGGCAATCCAGCGCCGCAAATCATCAACCCCGAAACCCTTTTCCGCCGAGATCATGAACACTTTGGCAAAGTCAAAGGCGGTACTCAATGCCTGCGTCAACGCCAGCAACTTTTCGCGCTGCACCCGGTCGATCTTGTTGATTGCCAGCGCCACCTTGCGGCGCGACCCGGTCTTGCCGATCAGCCCTTCCAATATCGTCTGCACGCCGTCGGTCAGTCCGCGATGCGCCTCGACCAGCAACACCACGATATCGGCGTCCGCCGCCCCCGACCAGGCGGCGCTGACCATGGCGCGATCCAGTCGGCGCCTTGGCTTGAACAGCCCCGGCGTATCGACAAACACGATCTGGGCGTCGCCCTCGATCGCCACGCCGCGAATGCGGGTGCGCGTCGTCTGCACCTTGTGGGTGACAATCGAAACCTTGGCCCCGACCATGCGGTTGAGCAGCGTCGATTTGCCGGCATTCGGCTCGCCGATCAGGGCGACAAAACCGCAACGATTGTCAGGCATCTGACGCCTCCAGCCGCGCAAGCAGTTCATGTGCCGCATATTGCTGCGCCAACTTTTTCGACGCGGCCTCGGCACTGGCTGACTGGCCGGACTGCACCGAAACCTCGATGCAAAACATCGGGGCATGATCCGCGCCCGAGCGGCTTGTCTCCACATATTCCGGCGGCGGATAACCCCGACCCTGCGCCCATTCCTGCAACGCCGATTTGGCGTCGCGGGCGTTTTCCTCCGCTGCACCTATCCGCGCGCCCCACAGATTCAGCACCAGTTCGCGCGCCGCGTCAAAGCCGCCGTCCAGATACGCCGCCGCAATCACCGCTTCCATTGCGTCACCCAGCAGCGCCAGTTTCTTGCGCCCGCCGGTGGCCATTTCGGACCGGCCCATGATCAGCGCCTCGCCCAATTCGATGGTCAGCGCCACCTCGGCGCAGGTTTCCTTGCGCACCAAGGCATTCAGACGCGGGGCCAGCTTGCCTTCGCTGGCACCGGCATCGGCGGCCAGCAGCGCCTCGGCGATCACCAGCCCCAGCACCCGGTCACCGAGAAACTCCAGCCGCTGGTTGTGCGGCCGCGTCGGGCTGGACAGCGAGGCGTGGGTGAGTGCCTGTTCCAGCAAGGCGATGTCGGCGAAACGATAGCCAAGCCGCCGCTCAAGATCATGCAATACGGCGCCTGACTTCACTTGATCGCCTGCAAATAGCGGTCCGACCGCCAGGTCCAGAACGCCAGCATCGAGGCGCCGGAGGATGAGAACATCACCCGGTCGGCGCGACCGACCAGGTTTTCAAACGGCACAAAGCCAACGCCGCCGGCGTTCTGGGCAAACCGGCTGTCCTGCGAATTGTCGCGGTTGTCGCCCATGAAGAAATAATGCCCGGCCGGCACTTCATAAACTTTGGTATCGTCGACGCTGCTGGTTTCGATATCGAGCACGGCATGGGTCACGCCACCGGGCAAGGTTTCGCGGTATCTGTTGCTCAGGCACTCGCCGCCCAAGCCGACAGGTTCGTTCGCACAGCGCGGCATGCCGCCCAACGGTCCCTGATTTTCCTTGATTTCGCTGAAGGTGCCGTCGGCAATTTGGGGTGCCGCGACGTCGTTGATGAACAGTCTGCCATTCTTCATCTGCACGCGGTCACCGGGCAGGCCGATCAGCCGTTTGATGTAATCCTCGCCGCTGGTCGGGTGGCGAAAAACGATGACATCGCCGCGTTCCGGTTCCGCCCCCAGAATCCGCCCGCTGATCGGGCACAGCGAAAACGGGCACGAATAGCGCGAATAGCCATAGGCGAATTTGTTGACGAACAGGAAATCGCCGATCAGCAGCGTGTCCTTCATCGAGCCGGACGGTATCCAGAACGGCTGGAACAGCAAAGTGCGGATCAGACCCGCCAACAGCAGCGCATATACGATCGTCTTTATCGTTTCGACAAAGCCGCCTTCTTCTTTCGCCGCCATTCCTGCCCTCTGAATTTTCATGTCGCTACCCCAGGCGGCCTTGTTGCTTTTGGTCCGGTCCGTGTCAAGACTGACGCGGGTTCGCTTCAATGACCACGAAAGCTTGCGCCCAAGGGTAATCGTCGGTCAGCGTCACATGGATGACCGGCACGTGACCCTCCGGCAGCATCCGGCCCAGCCGCGCCGCCGCACTGCCGCTGACCGTCATCGTCGGCTGGCCGCTGCGCAGATTGACCACGCCCATCTCTTTCCAGGCGATTCCCATCCGCAATCCGGTGCCCAATGCCTTGGAGCACGCTTCTTTCGCCGCCCAGCGCTTGGCATAGGACGCGGCCCGGTCTTGGCGCCGGTCCGAAATATGCTGCTCAATCTCGGTGAAAACCCGCTGGATGAACCGGTCACCAAAACGGGCAATCGTACCCTCGATCCGTGTAATCGAGGCCAGGTCCGAACCGATGCCGAGGATCACAAGTTTGCACCAGTAAACGCGACTAAATCCCCTCCCCTGCACAGCGGGGGAGGGTTAGGGTGGGGGCGCCCTGTCGAAACGCAGAAAACCGTCAATTCACGCAACCCCTTCGCCAAACACTTCGTGCCGAGCCGTATCCATCAATCCTCGCATCCTGCGAATAGCGGAATCCAAACCAGAAAATATCGCCTCGCCGACCAGAAAATGCCCGATGTTCAGCTCCATCACTTCCGGGAAAGCCGCCACCGGCTTGACCGTTTCATAGGTCAGCCCGTGCCCCGCATGCACTTCCAGCCCCAGCGAATGGGCGAATGCCGCCATCGACCGCAGCCGCTCCAGTTCGGTATCGCGCAGGTCGAACCGCCCCTCGGCATGCGCATCGCAATAGGCCCCCGTATGCAACTCGACAACCGGCGCACCGATCCGCGCCGCGGCCTCGATCTGCCGGGCATCTGCCGCGACAAAGATCGAAACCCGGCACCCGGCGCCGGCCAAAGGCGCGATGAAATGCGCCAGCCGGTTCTCCTCCCGCGCCACGTCGAGCCCGCCCTCGGTCGTGCGCTCCTCGCGCTTTTCCGGCACCAGACACACCGCATGCGGCTTGTAGCGCAAGGCAATTTTCTGCATCTCGCCGGTCGCTGCCATCTCGAAATTCAACGGCACCGACAGCGCCGCCATCAGCCCGTCGATATCGGCATCGGTGATATGGCGGCGATCCTCGCGCAAATGCGCGGTTATCCCGTCCGCCCCGGCAATTTCCGCCAGTTTGGCCGCCCGGATCGGGTCGGGATAGCCGCCGCCGCGGGCGTTGCGCACCGTCGCCACATGGTCGATGTTCACACCCAGCCGCAGCCTGCCTGGCGGATAGTCGTCTATTGTCATACCAAGACCCTGACAGAAACCGCAGGCATCCTAATGCGGCGCTGCCGCCAAGTCAGCCGCTCTTTGTTTTTCGTGTAGTTTTTGTCGGGCCCGTTCCAGAAACTTGGCCCGCCGCCGTTTTTGATATGCAGCGATCACAGGCGCCGTCAGGTAATAGCTCATAGCCGAAAAGAGCAAGCCGGGAATGATCCCCCCAATCAAATAGGGAAACACCAATTCGTTCCAGAACACTGCCAGTTTGCCCCAGGGCGCGTCACCCAAACCGACCCAACTGCCGACAACTTGCCACATGCCGACAAACCCATCGGCAAAAGCTCCGACTAGTTTAACCGAAGTATGGCTGTCCGACCCAAGGCCGAATACTTCTCGTCCTGTCCACAGTGATATGGCCGCAATGAACGGAAGCGTAACAGGGTTCACTGTGAATGTTGCCACGATCCCGGCAAGGATGTTGCCGCGCACCAACCAGGCAAACAATCCTCCCAGCACCAGATGCAGACCAAAAATCGGCGTGAATGACGCGAACAACCCCGCCGCAAAGCCCAACGCAATCTTGTGCGGCGTGTCCGGAATGCGTTTGATCCGGTGCGAATAATAATAGATGCCGCGCCGCCATCCCTTGCGCGGATACAGCGCTTCCCTGGCCCTTTGCCAGATCGAAGGTTGTGCGCGCCGTTTGAAAACCATGTCCTGCCCGTCTCCGCCTTCGTGCCAACCGACCTTGCTCGGTCACCGCCGAATCAATGGTCTTTTGCGCCTTGTATCGCATCGAACCCGGCCCGGTAACGTGACACTTCGGTCACGTCCGAATCCGCCTCCAACGCCGTGCGGATATGGAGCAGATGTTCGATATCCCGTACGTCGATATCAATGATCATCCGGTAAAAATCCGGCTTGCGGTCGGTGAACACAATGTCGCTTATGTTGGCAGAATGCTCGCCGATTAGGGTGCAAATACGGCCCAAAACGCCCGAATCATTGGCCATAGTCACCGCCAGGCGCCCGCGATGCATCG
>JAYTCN010000396.1:0-3199 GCA_043736475.1 Paracoccaceae bacterium | reverse complement strand
TGACGAAATATGCGCCCTGGGCGCGCAGGCCTGGATGACCGGAACAGGGGCGGAATTGTTCGAACCCCTGGGACAGCGCGCCGAGTGGTTTTCGGTGCACGAAGGACCGGACGGTTCGGTGGTGCGACGGGAGAATGCCGATGCGTAAACTGATGATTGCCGCACTGTTTGTCGCGACACCGGCGAGTCCGGCCGACTTGACCCCGCTGCTGGCCGCGGCCGGTTTATGGCAGGGAGTCGGCATCCAGCTTGGCGGTGAGCATTGGTCGATGCAGGTCCGGCTGGGTCCGCAGGTGTCGTTGATCGACTATCCGACCCTGGCTTGCTCGGGGGAATGGAAATACATCAAGCAGACACCGGAACGCCTGTCCGCCATCGAAGATATCACCGTGGGCGATGATGTTTGCGTGACCGGCGGTTTGATCAGGCTCGAGGTGCTGGGGGATGACATGTTGTCGTATACCTGGCTGGATGCCAAAGGCAAACCAGCGGCCAAGGCGGTACTGATACCCGGGTTGTTGCAGGAAGACCTGTACCAGGCGCTGCTGGACCTGACGCGCGAGACGCTTGACACGGCGGCGATGGAGCGGCCCGAAGCCGCCGCCGACGTGAACGGCGCGACCGACCTTTGAACAGGCAACGGGTGAGCCTGATTACGCTGGGCGTGCGCGATATCGGCGCGTCGATGGCATTCTATGCCCGGCTGGGCTGGCACCCGGCGCAGGCGCAGGGCAATGTCGCGTTCTATCAGATGAACGGGGCGCTTCTGGGTCTGTTCGACCGCGCTGAACTGGCCAGGGATCAAGGTCGCGCGGAGGCGGACCTGGGCACCGGCGCGGTGACGCTGGCGCAGAATTTCCGCACCGGGGCCGAGGTTGACGCCGCATTCGCCGTGGCGGTTGCCGCCGGTGGAACCGCACTGAAAACCCCGGCGAAAGTGTTCTGGGGTGGGTATTCCGGCTATTGGGCCGATCCCGACGGCCATGTCTGGGAACTGGCGATGAACCCGTTCTGGCCGTTGTCGGACGATGGCACGGTTACGCTGAAGCCGGAAAATTGACGGTCGCGATCAGCGAACTTGTGCTGTATTCATTGGCGCTTTTTATCCTGTTCATCACCCCCGGCCCGGTCTGGGCCGGCATCGCCGCACGGGCGCTGGCAGGCGGGTTTGCCGCCGCATGGCCGCTGGCGGCGGGGGTGGTGCTGGGCGACATATTGTGGCCGCTGCTGGCGATCAATGGCGTTGCCTGGATTGTCTCGGTCTATGCCGATTTCCTGACACCGCTGCGTTATGCGGGAAGTCTGATCTTTACTGTCATGGGCGCCATGCTGATCCGCCATGCCGACCGGAGGCTGGCGACCGACAGTCGTCTGACCCGTCCGGGCCTGTGGGCGGGCTTTATCGCCGGGGTGCTGGTCATCATCGGCAACCCGAAGGCGATCCTGTTCTACATGGGCATCCTGCCGGGATTTTTTGACATAACCCGGGTGAACCGCTGGGACGTGGCGGTGATCTGTTTGCTGTCTGCCGCGATTCCGCTGGCCGGCAATCTGATGCTGGCGCTGCTGCTGGGGCAGGTGCGACAACTTTTATCATCGCCGGATGCCTTGCGGCGGACGAATATCTTCGCTGGCGCCCTGCTGATTGCCGTCGGGGCCGTGATTTTAGCGCTTTAGCGGCAACACTTGGCCAGGCACTTGCCGTTCAATCTTAACTTATTGAAATAGAAGCGTTTTCCATCGTGTCATTCGCGTGACATTGTGCCGTGCAGCAGATAAGATGCGGGCCACAAGATAAGGGATACCACGCATGGCCGAAACCGCGCCGCAGCCGGACGACTACGGTGCCGATTCAATCAAGGTTTTGCGGGGGTTAGAGGCTGTCCGCAAGCGGCCCGGCATGTATATCGGCGACACCGACGACGGCTCGGGCCTGCACCATATGGTGTATGAGGTGGTCGATAACGGCATCGACGAGGCCCTGGCCGGGCATTGCGACACCGTCAGCGTGGTTTTGCACCGCGACAATTCGGTTTCGGTCACCGACAACGGTCGCGGCATCCCGGTCGGCATCCACGCCGAGGAAGGTGTCTCCGCCGCCGAAGTGATCATGACCCAGCTGCACGCCGGCGGCAAATTCGACCAGAATTCCTACAAGGTTTCCGGCGGATTGCACGGTGTTGGCGTGTCGGTGGTCAACGCTTTGTCGGAATGGCTGGAATTGCGGGTCTGGCGCGAGGGCCACGAACATTACGCCCGGTTCGAACATGGCGATACCAAGGTGCACCTGAAGGTCGTCGGCCCGCAGGGCGACAAGAAAGGCACCCAGGTCAAGTTTCTGGCCTCGACCAAGACCTTCTCGAACCTCGATTATCTGTACAAGACGCTGGAGCACCGGCTGCGCGAACTGGCCTTTCTCAATTCCGGGGTGAAGATCACCCTGCGCGACCAGCGCCACGCCGAGATCGAGGAAATCGAGCTGATGTATGACGGCGGCGTGCGTGAATTCGTGCGCTATCTCGACCGCTCGAAAACGCCGCTGATTGCAAAACCGATCTTCATCACCGGCGAAAGGGACGGCATCACTGTCGAATGCGCGATGTGGTGGAACGATTCCTATTACGAGACGGTGCTGCCGTTCACCAACAACATTCCGCAGCGCGACGGCGGCTCGCATCTGGCCGGATTTCGCGGGGCCCTGACCCGGACGATCAACAATTATGCGGGGACTTCCGGGCTGGCGAAGAAGGAAAAGGTTGTGCTGTCGGGCGACGATGCGCGCGAGGGGCTGACCTGCGTGTTGTCGGTCAAGGTGCCCGACCCGAAATTTTCCTCGCAGACCAAGGACAAGCTGGTGTCCTCGGAAGTCCGTCCGGCAATTGAGGGGCTGATCAGCGAAAAACTGGCGGAATGGTTCGAGGAAAACCCCGCCGATGCCCGCATGGTGGTCGGCAAGATCGTCGAAGCGGCTTTGGCCCGCGAGGCCGCCCGCAAGGCCCGCGAGCTGACCCGGCGCAAGACGGCGATGGACATCTCCAACCTGCCCGGCAAGCTGGCCGATTGTCAGGAAAAAGACCCGGCCAAATCCGAGATTTTCATTGTCGAGGGTGACAGCGCCGGCGGCTCGGCCAAACAGGGTCGTTCGCGGCAAAATCAGGCGGTGCTGCCATTGCGCGGCAAGATTCTGAATGTCGAGCGG
>JAYTCN010000395.1:0-3209 GCA_043736475.1 Paracoccaceae bacterium | reverse complement strand
AAAGACGATGGCGCAGGCGGCGATGCCCGCCGTGCGCGCTGCCTGCAAATCCCGCGCCAACCCAATCTCATCCAGCGGACGCTCAACCGTGCCGTCGGCCCGCACCCGTTCATCGGCCTCGATCGCCGCCTCATACAACATCTCGGGCAGCACGATGTGGCGGTCAAACAACTTGGGCCGGTGTTGATAGGCCAACCTGATCTGGTCGCCCAAGCCGCGCGTTGTGACCAGCAGCACCCGCTCACCCTTGCGCTCCAGCAACGCATTGGTGGCAACCGTCGTGCCCATTTTTACGCCAGCCACCAGCCCCGCCGGTATCCGCGCATCGGCGCCCAGACCCAGAAATTCGCGAATGCCATGCAAGGCCGCGTCGTCATAAAGCTCCGGATTCTCCGACAGCAATTTGCGGGTGAACAGGCCGCCATCGGGATCGCGGGCCACGATATCGGTGAATGTACCGCCCCGATCAATCCAGAAATCCCACGTCGGCATTCGCGTCTCCATGCGCATCTGCGGCAGCCTAGCCGCTGGCCGTCGCCCCGGCAACGCGGGCCGTGGACAAGTGTCGATCGCAATGCTCAATTGGCAAAAACGGAGACTGCCCTTGGCCACGATCCGCACCGCCGCCGTTGCCGACGCCAGCGCCGTTGCGGCGCTGACAAACGTGATCATTCGCGCCACGACCGTCTCGTTCAAGTCGCAGCAAACCACCGCCGCGGTTCAGGCAGCGGCGATCAGCGCACGTTTGTCCGGTTTTCTTGGCGCCAGCGCCAGCGCCGCCGGCATGGATTCGATGGTCGCCGCGCTCTCGGCCGGAAACAACGCCGGCATTCGATTTCATGCCAGCTCCGGCTTCAGCGAACGCGCCCGACTTTCCGAAGTCGACCGCAAGTTCGACCGCTGGCTGACCCTCGTGCTGATGCAGAAAATGCTTTAGCCTAAGCCCATGTCGCTCTGGACCCGCATCACCGAGGCAATCGCCGCCCTGGCCAAAGGCGAGGGTCTGTCGGCTGTGTTCGAGAAGCTCTCGAAGCCACCCGAACGCGGCGTCGCTTTTGCCATTGCCGTCATCGGACTGGGGGCCAAGATGGCCAAGGCCGACGGCAATGTCACCCGCGACGAAGTGCGCGCCTTTCGCGAGGTGTTCTATATCGCGCCGGAAGATGAGAAACGCGCCGCACAGGTCTATAACCTCGCCCGGCAGGACGTAGCCGGGTACGAATCCTATGCCCGCGCCATTGCCCGCTTGTTCCGTGACGATCCACAATCGCTCGAGGATCTGCTGGAATGCTTGTTGCATATCTCGATGGCCGATGGTGGCTATCACCCGACGGAAGACGAATTCCTGCAGCAGGTCGCGAAAATCTTTCGCATCACCCACGCCGTATTCCACACGCTGCGCGCCCGCCACGTGCCGAATGCGGCGATGGACCCCTACGCCGTGCTGGGTGCTGACCCCGGCCAGACTTATGACGAAATCCGTCGGCGCTGGCGCGACCTGGTGCGCGAGACCCATCCCGACCGGCTGTTGTCGCGCGGGCTGCCGGAAGAGGCGATCAAGCTGGCGACAGCGCGGCTGACTGCCATCAACCATGCCTGGGAAGAAATCACCCGCCATCGGGGTCGGCCATGATCCGGGTTGCCACCTGGAATATCGAGTGGTTCGCCGAACTGTTTGACAGCCACGACAACCTGCGTGCCGACGACAAGCCGTCCCGGCGCTACAAGATCGCGCGCCGCGACCAGGCGCAAGCGGTTGCCGATGTGCTGCAGCGTCTGGACGCTGATCTCTTGATTGTTATCGAGGCACCAAATACCGGCACCCGGCAATCCACCATCAACGCCCTTGAGGGATTTTCCCGCCGCTATCATCTGCGCCAATCCAAAGCGCTGATCGGCTATGCCAATGGCACCGAACAGGAAATTGCCGCGCTTTATGACCCGGCCAGGGTGCGAATTGCCCACGACCCGAAGGGGCGTCCATCCGACGGCGCCGACGGCGATCCGGCACCGCGCTTTGACAGCAAGTTCCAGCTTGGCCTCGATATCGACGGTTCTGCCGAAGTCATCACCTTCAACAAGCCACCGCTGGAACTGGAATTGACCGCGCTGGCAACCGGCACCAACCTGCGACTGATCGGAGTCCATGCCAAATCGAAAGCCCCGCACGGCGCGCGCAACAAACGCGAGGAGGCCGAGCTTTCTATCGCCAACCGGCGTGAACATCTGGCGCAATGCATCTGGTTGCGCCGCCGCATCGACGCCCATCTCGACGCCGGCGATCCGCTGGTGGTTCTGGGCGATTTCAACGACGGACCGGGGCTTGACGGCTACGAGAAATTGTTTGGCCGATCCGGGCTCGAAGTCGTCCTCGGCGATCCGGCCGAACCGGGACGGTATCTGACCGAACCGCATGCCCGCATCCGCCTCGACCCGCGCCAGGGTTGGGCGCTGTCCACGTCGCGTTTCTACAATAGCGAACACAAACGCTACATCAACGCCTTGCTCGACTATGTGATGTTGTCGCCCGATCTGGCCGCCAGCGCCAACCCGCGCTGGCGGATCTGGCACCCGTTCGACGATCCGGCCTGCTTTGCCGACCGCGACCTGCGCGAGGCTTTGCTGACCGCTTCGGACCATTTCCCGGTCAGCGTGGATATCGAGGTCTGAGGTTTGGCGACGGCGCCCGTTTGCGTCACCTGCGCCCGCCGCCGTCGCCGGCGGGTGGCGTTCGCGGCGTGCCGGCCTTGCCGCCACCAGCACCCGCCCCCATATTCCGGACATGCGCCGCATCCTGCTGGTTATCGCTTTGCTCATGCCTTTGCCCGCGCAAGCGCAGGACGACCCGCTGTTTGACGCGCTGCGCAAACAACTTGAGGCGCTCACCGACGAAGCCCGCGGCCCGGTCCTCGGCCTGTTCGGCAACCTCGGCCCTTTGCTGGAAGCTTTCGGCGCCAGCCTCGGCGACCTCTCGAATTACGAGGCCCCGATCATCCTGCCGAACGGCGACATCCTGATCCGGCGCAAACTGACCGCGCCCGCATTGCCCGACCCGCCGCCGCCGGGCATCGAGGAAGGCTCGACCGACCTGTAAATTTCGGCCAAGCCAGTCGTTCCGGATGGCCGAAAATATCCCCGCCGGTGGCACCGGACCTCTGGCATCCATCCAGACCCCCCCTTATCACTCACCCGTCCCAACCGGAGTCCCG
>JAYTCN010000394.1:0-3226 GCA_043736475.1 Paracoccaceae bacterium | reverse complement strand
CCATTTGCGACCGGCCATTTGCGACCGGCCATTTGCAACCGGCCATTTGCGACTGGCCATTTGCGACCGGCCATTTGCGACCGGCCACGAGGCTCCGGGTCAAGCCCGGAGCGGCGTGGTTCAAACCGCCCTTGCGCGTTGTTCCAGCCGCCGCGCCGACAATTCCTCCGACACCAGAAACGCCAGTTCCAGCGACTGGCTGGCATTCAGGCGCGGGTCGCAGGCGGTGTGATAGCGGTCTGACAGATCCTCATCGGTCACGGCGCGGACTCCACCGGTGCATTCGGTCACATCCTGCCCGGTCATCTCGAAATGCACGCCGCCGGGGATCGTGCCCTCGGCTTTATGCACGCCGAAAAACTCGCGCACTTCGCGCAGCACCAGGTCAAACGGCCTTGTCTTGTAGCCCGACGCCGCCTTGATGGTGTTGCCGTGCATCGGGTCACAGACCCACAGCACCTTTGCCCCTTCTTCGCGCACCGCCTTGATCAGGCGCGGCAGGTTTTCCCCCACTTTACCGGCACCGAAGCGGGCGATCAGCGTCAGCCGTCCCGGTTCATTTTCGGGGTTCAGCCTGGCCATCAGCAGCTTCAGATCATCGGCAGTGGTGGTTGGTCCGCATTTCAGGCCAATCGGGTTCTGCACACCCCGGGCAAATTCCACATGCGCGCCATCGGGCTGCCGGGTGCGGTCGCCGATCCAGATCATGTGGCCCGACCCGGCGACGGGCAGGCCGGTGGTCGAATCGACCCGGCACAAAGCCTGTTCATATTCCAGCAACAGCGCCTCGTGGCTGGTGTAGAAATCCACCGTGGCGAGTTCATGCGCGGTTTCGGCATTGACGCCGGCGGCAGTCATGAAATCCAGCGCATCGGAAATCCGGTTGGACAGTTCGCGGTACCGCTCGGCCTTGTCATGCTCGGCAAAGCCAAGCGTCCAGGAATGCACCCGGTGAATATCGGCGAAACCGCCGGTGGAAAAGGCGCGGACCAGGTTCAGGCTGGCGGCCGCCTGGGTATAGGCCTGCAACATCCGCTGCGGATCGGGCAGCCGCGCTTCGGGGGTGAAATCGAAGCCGTTGATGATGTCGCCGCGGTAGCTCGGCAGCTCGATGCCGCCGATCGTTTCCATCCCGGCAGAGCGTGGCTTGGCAAACTGCCCCGCCATCCGGCCGACCTTGACCACCGGCACCTTGGCGCCAAAGGTCAGCACCACCGCCATCTGCAGCATGACGCGGAAAGTATCGCGGATATTGTCGGCGGAAAATTCGGCAAAGCTTTCGGCGCAATCGCCGCCTTGCAACAGAAATGCCTTGCCCTCAACCGCTTGCGCCAGCGCCTTTTTCAGCTTGCGCGCCTCACCGGCAAACACCAGCGGCGGGTATTTCGCCAGTTGCGCCTCGACCGCCTGCAAAGCGGCGGCATCCGGATAATCCGGCATCTGAACCCGGGGTTTCGCGCGCCAGTCGGTTTTGGTCCATCCCTTGGTCATCATATCGGTCTCCGCTTGCATTTGACCCGGGGGCTTATAGCGCCGCGCCGTTGCCGGTGCAAACCGGGAATCGGCAGGGATTTCGCGGCAAAACCGGCACATTACCCTTGTAAGCTGCCCGATTTCCTGATTGCTGGTGATGGAAACGACATGAATGGGTCGCATAATGGGTACCGAGGCGCGCAGGGACAGCAAAAGCGGCGATGGTAAAAGCGGCGATGGTAAAAGCGGCGATGGCACTGCACCGCGCCGCTTTGTGTTTCTGTTGCTGGACCAGTTCACCATGCTGTCGTTTGCCGGTGCCATCGAACCGCTGCGCATCGCCAACCGGGTGGCGGGCAAACCGGTGTACCGCTGGGCACTGGCGGGCGAAGGCGGCAACCAGGCCATCTGTTCCAACGGTGCTGCCTTCCGGCTGGACATGGGGCTGCAAGAGATCAACCGCGACGATATCCTGCTGGTCTGTGGCGGCATCGATGTGCAGGACGCCACCACCCGCCCGGTGCTGAACTTTCTGCGGCGCGAGGCGCGGCGGGGGCTGACCATCGGCGGCTTGTGTACCGCCAGCTATACCCTGGCCAAGGCCGGGCTGCTGGATGGGCGCAAAGCCACGATCCACTGGGAAAATCAGGATAGTTTTCTGGAGGAGTTTGAAGAGGTCGAACTGACCAAATCGGTGTTTGTCGTCGATGGCAACCGGCTTTCCACCGCTGGCGGCATCTCGTCGATCGATCTGATGCTGAAGCTGATCGCCGATGATCACGGCGAGGATTTCGCCAATACCGTGGCGGACCAGCTGATCTATTCCTCGATCCGCACCGATCAGGACACCCAACGCCTGTCGATCCCGACCCGGATCGGGGTCCGCCACCCGAAACTGTCCGGCGTCATCCAGATGATGGAAGGCAATATCGAGGAGCCGATTTCCCCTGCCGCGCTGGCCAAGCAAGTCGGGATGTCGACCCGGCAGCTGGAACGGCTGTTCCGCCGCTATCTGAACCGCTCACCCAAGCGCTACTATATGGAACTGCGGCTGCAAAAGGCGCGCAACCTGTTGATGCAGACCGACATGAGCGTGATCAACGTGGCGCTGGCCTGTGGTTTTGCCAGCCCGTCACATTTTTCCAAATGCTACCGCAGCCACTATAACACCACCCCCTACCGCGAACGCGGATCACAAGCGGCGCGGTTGTCGATCTAGGTCCAATCTCTGGCTTTCGCGGGGTTCTGTCCTGAAATCTGTCCAAAAGCGGACCATTTGACCATGCGTAGCGGCTTTTCTTTTCATTTTGTCCCCAGTAGCTTGCCCGTCAGGATATTTAAGTCCGATAGGGAGACGACAATGAAAAAACTGCTGCTGGCCTCTGTGGCCTCATGCGTAGTTGCGGGCGCGGCCTATGCCGAAAGCCACGCGATGGAAGTGAAAATCGGCATCATCTTCGGCTTTACCGGCCCGCTTGAATCGCTGACACCATCAATGGCCGCCGGCGCGCAGGCCGCGATTGCCGAAGTGAACGCGTCCGGCCTGTTGCTCGGCGGCTCGACGGTCACCGGGATCGAGGCGGATTCGACCTGCATTGACGCTGCTGTGGCACAAGCCGCTGCCGAACGTCTGGTGACTGCCGATGGCGTCAAGGCGATCGTCGGGGCCGACTGTTCCGGCGTGACCAGTGCGATCCTGAACAACGTCGCCATCCCGAACGGCATCGTGATGATCAGCCCCTCGGCGACCTCG
>JAYTCN010000393.1:0-7595 GCA_043736475.1 Paracoccaceae bacterium | reverse complement strand
ATGGTCTTGGGGCGGTCACCAAGCCGATGTTTGCCTTGGCCTCGACCCTCGACGTTGTGCTGGCGGCGCGGCTGATTGACCGGGTTGGAAAAGGCATCAGGGGCGCGCCGCGTGACGCGCTTGTTGCCGACATTGCGCCGCCCGAAATTCGTGGCGCCGCCTTTGGCCTGCGCCAGTCGCTGGATACAGTCGGGGCGCTGGCGGGTCCGCTCGCGGCGGTTGGCCTCATGCTTTTGTGGGCGAACGACTTTCAGGCTGTATTCTGGTGGGCCGTACTGCCGGGGGTGATGGCGGTGGCGTTGCTGGCGATTGGCATCAAGGAACCGCCGCACCGGGACGGAACCAAACGGCGGAATCCGATAAACCGCGACAACTTGCGCCGCCTTTCACCGGCCTATTGGCGCGTCGTGTGGATTGGCGCCATGTTCACTCTGGCCCGTTTCAGCGAGGCATTCCTGCTTTTGCGGGCGGCGCAGGGCGGAATTCAGTTGGCTTTGGTGCCGCTGGTCATGGTTGCGATGAACCTGGTCTATGCCATTTCCGCATTTCCGTTGGGGCGGCTTTCTGATCGGGTCAGTCATCGTTCCCTCCTGGCAACAGGTCTTGGCCTGCTGATCCTCGCCGATATTATCCTGGCCAGCTCGGCGGATTGGCCGATTGTCTTGCTGGGCACGGCGATTTGGGGGTTGCATATGGGCATGACCCAAGGCTTGCTGGCGGTGATGGTGGCCGATACCGCCCCTGCCGACCTGCGCGGCACCGCCTATGGTTTTTTCAACATGATCAGCGGGTTTGCCTTGCTGGCGGCGAGTGTGGTTGCGGGTTTGCTTTGGGACCAGTTCGGCGCTGCGGCCACTTTCCTGGCGGGGGCCGGATTCAGTGCAATTTCCCTGCTGATGCTGATGCGGTCTTTTGACGAGCCCACATCATCGGCCGAGAGCACCGAGCAATAACGGCGCGTCAGCAATGAAATGAATGCAAGAAACTGCATGGGTCAAGGTTGCTCCCTCTTGCCAGAGCCACTGGTTCGTGGCTACCGCAGGACAAACCGGGGATATGACGTGGCAGCATGTCTTCGACCGTTGGGCGCCTGTTTCGACTGGCGACCGGAAAGCCACAAACCGCACGAAATGAAGTTATGGAGTCTGGAACCATGAAGGCAAAACTTGGCATCGCGCCGATCGCTTGGTGGAACGATGATCTGGCTGAGTTGTCGGACGATGTCTCGCTTGAGGAATGCCTGCGGCAGGCGTCGCTGGCAGGGTTCACCGGTATGGAAACCGGGCGGCGTTTTCCGATGGATGCGGCGGTGCTGTCGCCGATTCTGGCAAAATATGGCATTTCGATTTGCGGCGGCTGGTTTTCGGGGCTGGTTTTGGATGGCGACCTGGAAGCGGAAAAAGACCGGATTCGGGCGCAGATGGATTTTTTCATTGCCGCGAAAGCGCCATGCATCGTCTATGGCGAAACCGCCCGATCGGTCCAGGGCGACCGGACGAAACCTTTGGCGACAAAACCGAAACTGTCGGAAGACCAGATCAGGGTCTATGCCCGCAAGATGACGGTTTTTGGCGAATGGTGCGCCGAGCAAGGCATGCCTTTGTCCTATCATCACCACATGGCCGCGGTCATCGAGACTGAGCCTGAACTGGACCTTTTCATGAAGCATTCCGGTGAAGGAATCCCCTTGCTCTATGATGCAGGCCACATGGCTTTTGCCGGTGGGGATGTGCTGCGCGTGATCGACAATCATCATTCCCGGATAACGCATGTCCATACCAAGGATGTCCGCATGCAGGTTATCGCCGCAATCGACCGGTCGCGGGAAAGTTTTCTTGATGCCGTTGTCAAAGGTGCCTTCACCGTTCCCGGCGATGGCTCGCTCGATTTTGAGGCAATTGTGAAGCGCTGTGCCGATTATGGCTATGAGGGCTGGTTCGTTGTCGAAGCCGAGCAGGATCCAAAGGTCAATCCACCGCTTGAAATGGCTCGAAAAGGCCATCTGGAACTTACGCGCGTCATGGCGGCCGCGGGCTACGAAGTCGTCCATTAAGCCAAACGGTAAACAAGCCAGCATCCATCCTTGCAGGGCGACGGGTGCAGATCCGGCTTCAGCCGGTTTCTTGCGACTGCTTCGCTGGCGGTGTTCGCCGCAGGCGCTGCTCGGGCAGCTGAGCTTTCCATGCCTTGCGGGAGGCCGGTTTGCGTTTGCCCGAGGATGGGGCCATTGTCGGCTTTGCCAATTGGGACGTGATGACAAACGCGTCGCGCGGGCATCCGGCGCCGGTCTTGACGATGCCTGGCCAATAGCATCAGCAAACCACTTGGTTTGCACCAGACCTGTGAGGAGCCAATCTTGCGTATTTATTCGTCGGTGAAATTCAGCGATGTCAAAGTGACGGGACCGTTCTGGGGCGAGCGGCTGGATACGGTGCTGACCCGGACCATCCCCAGCCAGCACCGGCAGCTGGTGTCGCACGGGATCCTCGAAAGCCTGGAACTGCCGCAACCGGTGCCGCCATTGCGCATCCCCCGCAACCGCCACAATTTCACCACGCAGATTTTCTGGGACAGCGATGTCGGCAAGTGGATCGAAGCGGCTGGATATGCCTTGTCGCACCGGCGCGATGCCGTGATCGAGGGGCAGATCGAAACGATCATCGACGACCTGGAACGGGCCCAGGCACCAGATGGCTATCTCAATTGCTGGTACCTGGAACGCGAGCCCGAAAACCGCTGGACCAATCTGCGTGACAATCATGAAATGTATAACGCCGGGCACTTGCTGGAGGGGGCGGTTGCCTATTTTCACGCCACCGGTCGCGACCGCCTGCTCAAGATCATGATGCGTTATATGGACCATATTGGCGAAACGTTTGGCCCTGGTCCGGGTCAGAAACGCGGTTACTGCGGGCATCAGGAAATCGAGCTGGCTCTGGTCAAATTGTTCCACGCCACAGGCATCCGCAAATATCTTGAACTTGCGAGCTATTTCATCACCGAGCGTGGGGCGCAGCCACACTATTTCGATCAGGAACGCGAGGCGCGCGGTGAACAGGTCGCCGCGTTCGTGCAAAGCACCTACGAATACAACCAGTCGCATATGCCCGTGCGCGATCAGGCCAAGGTCGTCGGCCATGCCGTCCGCGCCATGTATATGTACACCGCCATGGCCGATCTGGCCGCCGAGCTCGGCGACGCCGTACTGAAAAAAGCCTGCGAAACGTTGTGGACGGACGTGACCAGCACGCGCATGTACCTGACCGGCGGATTCGGCCCTTCAGCTTCGAACGAAGGGTTCACCAAAGATTATGACCTGCCAAACGATACCGCCTATGCGGAAACTTGTGCCTCGGTGGCGATGGTGTTCTGGGCGGCGCGGATGTTGAATCTCGACCTCGACGGACAGTATGCCGACATCCTGGAACAGGCGCTGTACAACACCGCGCTCGCCGGCCTCAGTCGCGACGGAACCCAATATTTCTACGACAACAAGTTGGAGAGTGACGGGTCGCACAAACGCTGGGACTGGCATCCCTGCCCCTGCTGTACGATGAACGTTGCCCGGTTGGTTGCCTCGATTGCCGGTTATTTCTATTCGGTGGCGGCCCGCGAAATTGCGGTGCATCTGTACGGCGGCGCCGAAACCACCCTGGCCGTTGCCGGTGGAAAAGTTCGCTTGACCGAGACATCTGACTACCCGTGGTCAGGCGATATCGGCATCGTGCTTGATCCAATGGGCTGTGGCCCGTTCACCCTGGCGTTGCGGGTGCCAGGCTGGACGAAGGGCGCGACGGCACGGCTGAACGGCACAAAGGTCGATATGGCGGTCGTCGAACGGGGATACCTCAAAATCACCCGACGCTGGGCCGTGGGCGATAAAGTCAGCCTCAACTTGCCGATGACGGTTGACCGGGTCTATGCGCATCCCGAGGTGCGACAGGATGTCGGACGGGTGGCGCTGCGACGAGGACCGCTGGTCTATTGCTTTGAACAACACGACAATGCCGCGCCGGTTCAACATCTTTCGCTGCCGCGCTCTGCTTCCCTTGCAAGCAATTGGCGCGGTGACTTGCTCGGCGGTATTACTGTCTTGGGCGCGACAGGCCAAACAACCGACGCAGACGCCTGGGGCAGGGCGCTGTATCGGACCGACCCGCCGTCACAGTCCGACTGCCCGCTGATGGCGGTGCCGTATTACATCTGGTGCAACCGGGGACCAAATCCCATGGTGGTCTGGCTGAAGGAATAGGTCCAGGACGGCCTGTGGCGAACGGTAATCCCCCCATTTTAAGCGGGAGACCGGGCTGGGTGGCGGTGCCGTCGGACGAATGCGAACCCGGATCGGTTGGCCTCGACCCGGTCAGTTCGCGGCCCTGGAGAACCGGCGCCGCTTGGAGAGCGCCGCGGCGGTGTTCGACTTGGACAAGCCGGCCAACCAACTTGCCCGCATCAACATATTATTTTTCTGCAAATGCCCCCGATCCCTGCGTGCAGACGTCCCACGGCACGGAGCGGTTCAGCGTTTTTTCTGCCTGCCAGGATAAAGTCCACCAAAGTCCGGAAGCCTGGCATCGATAGTTTAACGCGTGTTCGCCGCCAATGCCCTTGTTTCTTCTATTTTGCGGATCACAGTGCTAAACGGGTAGGTGTCTTCTCACACGCGACAGTCCGCAATCGGTATATGGTCGGGCAGTCTCGCATATTGCAAAAGGCGTCCGTCGTCATGGCCGAAGAGCGAAAGATCACCGCGACGACGCCCCTCGGGGAAGAACTGGCCTTTGCCTACTTGACCGGAACCGACTTTGTTTCGTCCTGTTTCGATTTTGACCTTGGACTTGTCAGCAAGGACGCGACAATCACTGCCGATAAATTGCTCGGACAAACCGTTACGGTGAAGGTCGGAACCGGCGGCGATCCCCGTTTCTTCAACGGCCTTGTTTCGGAATTCCGGTTTGTCACCATTGCCGAAGGCTACGCCCAGTATCAGCTGAAGCTGAGGCCTTGGCTCTGGTTCATGTCGAACCGGTCAGATTGCCGGATATTCCAGAACCTGAGCGTTGTTGAGATCGCCGACAAGGTATTCTCGGCCCACGGCGGCAAAGTCGAGAAGCGGCTGCAAGCTTCGTATGATCCGCGCGACTATTGCGTGCAATACGACGAATCCGATCTCGATTTTGTCCAGCGCCTGTTGGAACACGAAGGCATCTTCTATTTTTTCGAACATTCCGACGGCGAACACAAGTTGGTCCTGACCGACGCCAACGCCAAACTGAAGCCGGTGCCGGACTACGAAACGGTTCCCTACCAAGTCGAAGGCGCTTCGGCGTTCCGGGATCGCGATTACATTTCCGACTGGAAACCAAAGGCATCCGTCCGACCCGGCAGCTACGTTCATACCGACTACGACTTTGAAAAGCCTTCGGCGGATTTGATGGCCAAATCTGTGTCTCCGGCTGGTCATGCCCTCGACAAGGGCGAAAGGTATCACCAGCCCGGTTCGCACCTCGACCTTGGCCGCGGCGACAAGATCGCCGCGATCCGGCGCGAGGAATTGCAGGCCCCGCACGTGCGCGTCGCTGCGCAGGGCAATGCCCGCGGCCTGGCGCCGGGCTGCACGTTCAAGCTCGAGGAATTTCCGCGCGAGGCCGAAAACGACGAATACATCGTCCTGCAAGCCGAATACGCAATGTGGGACCCGCAATTCCGCACCGAATTTGTCCGCAAGGGTGACGGCTTTGCCAGCAGTCTGCTGGTCGCGCCGAAAAGCATCGCCTACCGGCCCCTTCGCACGACCCGCCAGCAGGTCATGCGCGGGCCGCAGACTGCCACCGTTGTCGGCCCTTCCGGGCAGGAGATCTTTACCGACAAATACGCCCGGGTGAAAGTCCAGTTCCACTGGGACCGGCTCGGCAAGAAAGACCAGAACACCTCGTGCTTTGTCCGTGTCTCCTCGGCCTGGGCCGGGTCGGGCTGGGGTTTTATCCAGATCCCGCGCATCGGTCAGGAAGTGATCGTCGATTTCATCGAAGGCGACCCCGACAAGCCGATCATCACCGGGCGGGTTTATAACGCCAGCCAGATGCCGCCCTATGCCTTGCCGGGCAACGCTACCCAGTCGGGCTGGAAATCGAATTCCTCGCTCGGCGGCGGCGGCTTCAACGAATTGCGGTTCGAGGACAAGAAAGGCAGCGAAGAGGTCTATTTCCAGGCCGAGAAAGACCACAACGAACTGGTCAAGAACGACGAAGGCCGACTGATCCAGCACGACATGCAGGAAAGGGTCGACAACAATTCCAACCAGTCGATCGGGGTCAACCGCACCGAGGATGTCGGCAACGACAAGACCACCCAGGTCGGGCACAACCGGACGGTCACCATCGGCGACAACGACACCGAAAGCGTCGGCATCGACCGCTCGCTGACGGTGGGATCGAACGAAACCATTTCCATCGGCTCGAATTCGACCGAAACCATCGGCATCGCCCATGCCCAGACCGTGGGCGCGGCGCAGGCGATCACCGTCGGGGCCTCGCGGGCCGATACCGTGGGCGCGTCGGAAACGCGGACAGTTGGCGCGAACCAGACCCAGACCGTCGGCTCGAACCGTTCAGTCAGCGTCGGATCGGACCAGAGCCATACTGTCGGCGGCAATGACACCACCGCGATCGGCGGCAACCAGGGCAGCGAAATCGGCGGCGGCCAGAGCCTGAAGGTCGCCAAGGACCAGGCCAACGAGATCGGCGGCGCCCAGGCGACCAAGGTGGCCAAGGACGCCCTGCACGACATCACCGGCAGCATGGCGATCAAATCGGGCAAAAGCATCATCATCGAAGCCGCTGATTCCATCGTCATCAAGACCGGTTCGGCCTCGATTTCGATGAAAAAAGACGGCACGATCAATATCGAGGGCAAGGACATCACCCTGAAGGCCAGCGGCAAGCTGAACGGCAAGGCCGATGGCGAGATCACCTTCAAGGGCAGCAAGATCAACCAGAACTGACGGAGGGCTGACATGGCCGAGGTAATCAACCGGATCGACGGCGTGGTGATCGGGGCGCTGATCGGCTTTGAGCGCGGCAAGCCGCTGGTGGTGTACGCCGGCAACCCCAAAGACCACGCCATCACCGCCCGCAGCACGACCGAGCTGACCTACGCGATGATCGGCTGCGATCTGGCGCTGCTGTTCGAGGGCGGCGATCCGGCCCGGCCGCTGATCGTCGGCCGCATCGTCGACCCGGTCCGCGGCGACGCCCTGCCCTCGGTGATTCGCGACGGCGAACTGGTGCGGGTGACGGCACAGGAGCAGCTGGAACTGCGCTGCGGCAAAGCCTCGATCGTGATGAAAAAGGACGGCCATATCACCATCCGCGGCTCCTATCTGGTCAGCCACGCCAGCGCCGCCAACCGCATCCGCGGCGGCTCGGTGAATTTGAACTGATGGCGGAGATCACCCGCCCGCCGGTGCTGGAGGAGATCGTGCGCCAGCACGCGCAGCAGGCGGCGTTCCTGTGGACGGTTTATGACCGGGCGATGCTGTTTCCAGACAAGAATCCGGACATGGATGCCGAGCGGCTGGCGCGGGTGGTGGAGAG
>JAYTCN010000392.1:0-3227 GCA_043736475.1 Paracoccaceae bacterium | reverse complement strand
TTGCGAGCCTATCGCGCCGCCCAGGCTTTGCATCCGCATCTTGCCGATATAAACGACGCGATCAAACGACTTGAAAAATCAACAGGCGGTTCGACGCTTTAGGCCTCTACTGTTAAAGTCTCAAGTAACGCGCAAACCTGATGCCATTTAGAAGGCGGTCCTTGAGCCGACTGTCAGAAAATGCACCGTTCGGCATCGAATTTGGTTAACTGCGCAGGACGCTAGCTATGTTGAGTTTTGGCACTACTTTCCCCGTGAGCCATCGCTCAAAAACGTTGAAAATTGCAGGAATATCTTCGGCTGACAACCAACCTACGTTTACTTCATCCCAGTCCAACACGAATGGCATGGACATTGCCCAAATCACGCTAGAAAAAAGTCCATTTTTGATTTTGAAGCCGTTTGCCGACACCATAAATCTTTTATGTGAGCCAAGTTTGTGCCATGCCGATTGCATATCAACAGTGCTGATCCCGCTGCCGGGCCAAGCGGTTTCAAGTTCAAGTTTTGAAATTGTAACCATCATCCAAAGGCTGCCATCCGACCGCACATCTGTTGCGGATGGGTCAGTATCTTCCTCACCAGTTCCTATTGCGCGCGGAAACGCACTAAGCCGTTGGCCCCATAGCTTTCTTTCCGCGGCTGATGGGCGTAACTGAATCATGATTTGCCAAATCACCTGTCCAAGGAGGCAAAAGGATGAACCAACCGTTCGACAATCTTACTGTGGCTGACGTTGCGTTCGCAACATCCAGCGCAATTAGAATTTTAGTTGAGATGCTGATAGCCAACGGTGTTGATAACGGGGGCGTTTTGGAAGACTTAGCGCATAAGAAAGCTGACGAGATGATGTTTAGCGGACATCAGGAAGCCTCACTCCTTTTTCGGAGTGCAATGGGAATAATTCCTGACTAGTACCCGGTTGCGAAAGCTCCCTGTAAAATCGCAATATAGGCCCGACCGTGATCAGCAGCAAAGATGCCAGGGTTACGGCTGTACTCGGGCCAACCAATACCGGCAAAACCCATTATGCGATTGAACGGATGCTGGGCCACGCCTCGGGGGTGATCGGCCTGCCTCTCCGGCTGCTGGCGCGCGAGGTCTATGACAAGATCGTCGCCCTGCGCGGGCCGTCGGTGGTGGCTTTGCTGACCGGCGAAGAACGCATCGTGCCGCCGCGGGCGAAATACTGGGTCTGCACCACCGAAGCCATGCCGACCGACATCGGCGCCTCGTTTCTGGCGGTGGATGAGGTGCAATTGTGTGCCGATCCGGAACGCGGGCATGTGTTTACCGACCGGTTGCTGCGGGCGCGGGGGACTTCGGAAACACTGTTGTTGGGGTCGCAGACGATGCGGGCGCGGATTGCCAATCTGGTACCGGAGGCGGAATTCGTCGGGCGTGAGCGGTTTTCCAAACTGACCTATACCGGCAGCAAAAAGATCAGCCGTCTGCCGGCGCGGGCGGCGATTGTCGCGTTTTCGGTCGAGGAGGTTTATGCGATTGCCGAGTTGATCCGGCGGCAAAAGGGCGGAGCGGCGGTGGTGATGGGGGCGCTGAGCCCGCGCACGCGCAACGCCCAGGTCGACCTGTATCAGAACGGCGACGTCGATTATCTGGTGGCGACCGACGCGATCGGCATGGGGCTGAATCTTGATATTTCGCATGTGGCGTTTGCCGGATCGTCGAAGTTTGACGGGCATCGCCAGCGGGATTTATGGCCCAATGAACTGAGCCAGATTGCCGGCCGGGCGGGGCGGTTTACCACCGACGGCACGTTCGGGGTGACCGGGGAATGTTCGCCGTTCGACGACGATGTGGTCGCGGCGATCGAGAACCATCGCTTTGCCGCGGTGAGAAAGCTGAACTGGCGCAACCCCGATCTGGATTTCAAATCGGCAGATGCGCTGATCCGTTCGCTGGAAGTTGCGCCGGAACACCCCGATTTGATCCGGGCGCGCGATGCCGATGATTTGCGGACCCTGCGGCACTTGTCGGGGTTGGCCGAGGTCGCAGGCAAGCTGCGTCACGCCAAAGATGTGCGGCGATTGTGGGACGTCTGCCAATTGCCGGACTTTCGCAAGCTGAGCGAGGCAGAACATGCCAGCCTGTGCCAGCGGTTGTTCGAGTTTCTGCACGACGGTGGCCTGATCCCGTCGGATTGGCTGGCGGGCCAGATCACCCGGATCGACCGGGTCGAGGGCGATCTTGATACGTTGTCAAAACGGCTTGCTTTCATCCGCACCTGGACCTATGCGGCGCAAAGGAATGACTGGGTCGCCGATCCTGACCATTGGCGCGGCGAGGCCCGTGCTGTAGAAGACAGGCTGTCGGACGCCTTGCATCAGCGGCTGGCGCTGCAATTTGTTGACCGGCGCACCTCGGTGCTGCTGAAGCGTTTGAAGCAGAGGGAGAGCCTGTTGGCTGATCTGAATGACAAGGGCGAAGTGACGGTCGAAGGCGAATTCGTCGGGCGTCTCGAAGGGTTTCGTTTCCGCCAGGACGCGACCGACACGCCCGAGGCGGCCCGAGTGCTGCGAGCTGCGGCGATGGCAGCATTGGCGCCGGCCTTCTCTTTGCGCTCCGACAAGTTCTACAACGCGCCCGATACCGAGATCGATGTGACCGAGCAGGGCGGCTTGATGTGGGGCGAACACGCCGTCGGCAAGCTGCTGGCGGGCGAAAATATTCTCGGACCCCGGATCGAGCCGTTCGTCGATGAAGAAGCCGGCCAGGATGTGGCCGACAAGGTCCGCCGCCGATTGGGGCACTGGCTGGATCGGCGGCTGGCGCTGCTTTTCGAGCCGCTTGCCGCGCTGCAAAAGGACGAGACGCTGACCGGCATGGCGCGCGGAATCGCCTTCCGGTTGGTCGAAGCCATGGGCATCTTGCCGCGTGCCGAAGTCGCCAGTGACATCAAGGATCTGGATCAGGAAAGCCGCGCCGCGTTGCGCAAGCTGGGGGTGCGCTTTGGCCAGTTCACCATCTTCCTGCCATTGATGCTGAAGCCGGCGCCGACCCGCTTGCGCTTGGTGTTGTGGTCGCTGGCGCAGGATTTGCCGGAATTTCCCAGCGCACCGCCGCCCGGGTTGGTGACGATACCGGCGCTGCCCGACGCGCCCGATGGCTATTACTCGATCGTCGGCTATCGGCATGCCGGGGATCGGGCGATCCGGATCGACATGCTTGAACGTCTGGCTGACATCATCCGCACCAAGGATACCCGC
>JAYTCN010000391.1:0-7618 GCA_043736475.1 Paracoccaceae bacterium | reverse complement strand
GAATGTACTGCGCGGCAAACGCCGGATTGGCGTTGCCCACCATCATGTTTTGCTGGAACAGCCGCCAATCCGCATCCAGCGGGCCGTGACCCGCCTCGCGCACGAACGGCGCGATGCTGACCACCGACAGCATGGCCACCGATCCGGCGAATAACCGCAGCACCGGCATTTTCAGCCGAAATGTCGCGGCCAGAAGCAGGCCCAGAACCGGCACAAGATGCAAACGGAACACGCCGGGCGCGTCAAACACCTGAAACCAGCGCGCCAGATGTCCGGCCAGCAGAAACAGCGCCAGCACCGCGATCACCGTCAACACCAGCCGCCGCAGCGCTTTTCGCGTTTTCACTTTCATCGGCCACCACGTTGCACTGATCTTGACTCGCCCAAACCACCTAGACCGACAAAAACGACAGCAGCAAGCCGTAAACCCGGTTGCATTGCGGCCCCGGCCATCGTCAGAGTAGTCCAAACCGGAGACGACTATGCCATCCGACCGCCGCAAGATCGACCCGAGCCGCAAACCCGACGGCAGCCCGCGCGATAACAACCGGGTAGAGACCGGCCCGACCGACCTTGCCTTTGGCGAATGGGCGGCGCTTGGCCTGACCGCACCGAACCTGCAGACGATGCGCCAGTACCGACTGAACCGGCTCGTTTCCCACATCAATGCAAGAGGTTACGGCGGTTTGCTGATGTTCGACCCGCTCAACATCCGCTATGCCACCGACAGTTCCAACATGCAGCTCTGGAACACCCACAACCCGTTCCGGGCCTGCCTCGTCTGCCCGGATGGCCATATGGTGCTGTGGGATTACAAAAACTCGCCCTTCCTCAGCAGCTTCAATCCCTTGGTCCGCGAAGTCCGCTCCGGTGCCTCGATGTTCTACTGCGTCAACGGCGATCAGGGCGCGGCCCCCGCAACCGCCTTCACCGCCGAAGTCAAGGACATCCTCAAAGCCCATTCCGGCACCAACACCCGCCTTGCCGTCGACAAGATCATGATCTCCGGCCTGCGTGCCCTCGAATCCGCCGGCCTGACCGTTTTCGAGGGCGAAGAACTCACCGAAAAAGCCCGCTCGGTCAAAGGACCGGACGAAATCCTCGCCATGCGTTGCGCCATGGCCGCCGCCGAGGCAGCGGTGGCAATCATGGAAAAAGCCGCCGCACCCGGGATGAGCGAAGACGACATCTGGGCCGTCTTGCACGCCGAAAACATTCGTCGCGGCGGCGAATGGATCGAATGCCGCCTGCTCGCCTCCGGTCCGCGCACCAACCCGTGGTTTCAGGAATGCGGACCGCGCATCGTGCAGAACAACGAGATTCTTGCCTTCGACACCGACCTGATCGGTGCCTATGGCATCTGCTGCGACTTCTCGCGCACCTGGTTTCTCGGCACCGGCAAGCCGCGGCAAGACATGATCGGCGATCACCGCCTCGCTCGCGACCACATCGAGCAGAACATGGCCCTGCTGAAACCCGGCGTCCGCATGGAAGATATCGTCCACGGCGGCCATCACTTGCCCGACGCCTATCAGCGCCTCAAATACAGCGTCAAAATCCACGGCGTCGGCCTGTGCGACGAATGGCCGTTCATCCCCTACCCCGACCAATACGTCCCCGGCGCCATCGACCATCCACTCGAACCCGGCATGACCCTCTGCGTCGAGGCGCTGGTCAGCCGCGACGGCGGCGACTTTTCGATCAAGCTGGAGGATCAGGTCCTGATCACCGAAACCGGCTTTGAAAACCTGACCGACTATCCGTTCGACAAGAAACTCATGGGCCTGTGACATGCTGATCGGCATCGACTGGGGCGGCACCAAAATCGAAGGCGTCGCCCTGTCGCCGGACGGGGCGGAAATCCTCCGCCTGCGCGAATCTGCGCCAAGGCATGATTATGCCGCCTGCCTCAAATTGATCCGCAAACTGGTTGACAGGATCGAGCGTGAAACCGGCCAGACCGGCAGCCTCGGCATCGGCATCCCCGGCTCGCTCGAACCGGTCAGTCGCCTCGGCAAAGGGGCCAGTTCGACCTGGCTCTTGGGCCAGCCGGTCGAACGCGACCTGCAGATCACCTTTTCCGAACGGACGATCCGGGTCGAAAACGACGCCGATTGTTTTGCCGCCTCCGAAGCGGTCGATGGCGCCGGCAAAGGCTGCAGCGTCGTGTTCGGTGTCATCCTCGGCTCCGGGGCCGGGGCCGGCATTGCCATCAGCGGGCGCGCCCATCACGGCCCCAACAATTCCGGCGGCGAATGGGGGCACAACCCCTTGCCCTACCCCGACGTCGCCGAAACACCCGGCGAATTATGCTATTGTGGCAAGTACAGCTGCATGGAAACCTGGGTTTCCGGTCGCGCCTTCGAAGCCGAATACCACCGGCGCACCGGCCAGGACCTGAAAGCGTCCGAGATCATCGACCGTAAACGCGACGGCGACCGGGTCGGAAACCTGCTGTGGGACCGCTACCTGAACCGGGTGGCGCGCGGACTGGCAATCGTGGTCAACACGCTTGACCCCGATATTTTTGTCATGGGCGGCGGCATGTCGAACATCGACGAAATTTACGCCGAACTGCCGGTCGCCATTGCCAAATATACCTTTTCGACGGTGTTTCACACGCCCATCGTCCGCGCCCTGCACGGCGATGCCAGCGGCGTCAGGGGGGCCGCATGGCTGTGGAAAGACGCATGAATATCGCCGAACGCCACGCCTTTGCCCTCGATCTGATCCGCGACGCCGGCGCGCTGGCCCAGGGCTATTTTCGTGACCGCGATGCCCTGACCATCACCGCCAAGGGCCTGCAAGATATGGCCAGTCAGGCCGATGTCGAAACCGAACTGCTGATCCGCGGTCGCTTGGCTGCGGCCTTCCCGCAAGATGCGTTTCTCGGCGAGGAAACCGGCGCCACCGCCGTCACCCCCGGTCAGGGCATCTGGGTCGTCGATCCGATCGACGGCACCCAGCCGTTCATTTCGGGCCTGAGCGCATGGTGCGTGTCCATCGCCTTTGTCACCGGTCGCGAGGTGCAGTTCGGCATGGTCTACGCCCCCGAACGCGACGAGCTGTTCGCCGGTGGCGTCGGCATACCCGCGACGCTGAACGGCAAGCCGATCAGTGGCCACCGTTCAAAATCACTCGCCGAAGGCATCGTCGCCGTCGGGTTCTCGCCCCGACTTGGCAGCAACACCTTCATCCCGCTGTTCGCTGCGATCCTGGCCGCAGGCGGGGTGTTCTATCGCGAAGGCTCGGGTGCGCTGGCGCTCTGCTATGTCGCCGCTGGCCGCTTGAACGGTTTTATCGAGCAGCATATCAATTCGTGGGATTGTCTGGGTGCATTGGCCGTTTTGCGCGCTGCCGGTCTGGAAACCAGCGATTTTCTTTCCGGCGACGGCCTGACCAAAGGCGGGCATCTGATTGCGGGCAACGCCGATGTCTACGCGCAATTACACGGCATTTATCAAAAACAACCGTAGCACCGGACTTTATCGCGCTCCTGCATTGGCATGGTCGGTGCCGTCGCGGAACATGGCGCTGCCGATGGTGCGGAGTTTGCGGGCGGCTGCGGTGATGGCGTGGCGGTCCAGTTTACCCAATTCGGGCAATCCGGCGATGATACCGGCGGCGATGACGGGCCGATGCCGGTCAGGGTGCGCCGACGGCGGTTTTGCGCGGTCATCGCTTTATCCGATTGAATATGCCGGGCTGTTTCTCGACCCGGCACATTCAGGCGTCGCGCCCGCCGCCAGCAGCAATGCCACGTTTCCCAGCGCCAGGGATGGGTGCTCGCAGCCATGACCTCACGAAAATTGCCCGTTGTTCTGCCTTAACTCACACAGATTTCCGTCGGGATCGCTGAATTTCCCGATCTGCCCCCAAGCGAACCTGTGCAACGCGACCACCACGCCATTGCCGCGCAAGAACCTGGCCGAGGCTGCCAAATCATCGACGTTGAACCGCAGCACCGTCGGATTCTGATGCACCATCTTCGGCCCGACACCGGCGACGCCACCGGTCTCGACCATCAGATAGCCGTCGCCGAACCGCAGGCAGACCAGCCCGGCCTTTTCAAACCAGACGGGCAAACCGATCCGGTCGCGGTAGAACTGCACGCATTCGGCAAAATTCTCGGTGAACAGGATGATCCCGGGTGTGACCAGACCGATGCTCTCAAGCATCGCGCACAGCACCCGCTATCGCATGCACTACCTCGCGCAGTACCGCCTCATCCTCGTACTCCCCCATCACCCGCATCAGCGCCTCGGTCCCTGACTTGCGGATCAGCAAGCGCCCCTTGTTACCAAACCGCGCCTCACCCGCCGCAATCGCCTGTTTCACGGCAGCCGTCGCCAGCGGATCAGAGCCATCAAACCGGACATTCTCCAACATCTGCGGTACCGGCGTGAAAACTTTGGCCAGCGCACTCGCCCTCTTGCCGGTCTCGACCATCGCCGCCAGAAACTGCAGTGCCGCGATCAGCCCGTCGCCGGTGGTCACGTAATCGGTCATCACGATATGGCCCGACTGCTCGCCGCCAAGGTTATAGCCGCCGCGGCGCATCTCCTCGACCACGTAGCGGTCGCCGACTGCGGTGCGGATCATCCTGATCCCGCGTTTGGCCAGATGCCGCTCCAGCCCCAGATTCGACATCACCGTCGTCACCAGCGTGCTCTTCGCCAGCCGCCGCTCGTCGGCCCACAGCCCGGCAATCAGGGCCATGATCTGGTCACCGCCGGCCACCTGACCCTTCTCGTCGAGGATCATCACCCGGTCGGCGTCGCCATCCAGACAAATCGCCATATCGGCGCCGTGTTCCAGCACCGTGCGCGAGGCCAAAGCGGTATCGGTCGAACCGCAGCCCTTGTTGATATTATAACCGTCGGGCTCGACCCCGATCGGGATCACCTGCGCCCCAAGTTCCCACAACACATCCGGCGCGGTGCGGTAGCTGGCGCCATTGGCACAGTCGATGACGATTTTCACCCCGTCCAGCCGCAATTTGCGCGGGAACGTGGTCTTGGCAAATTCGATGTAGCGGCTGCGGTCCGCCTGAATCCGGTTCGCCCGGCCAATCTTGTCGGGGTCGTGGCTCGGCGGCGTCGCTTCGAGCAGCGCCTCGATCCTCACCTCGGCCTCATCCGACAGTTTGTAGCCATCCGGGCCAAAAAACTTGATCCCGTTGTCCTGATACGGATTGTGGCTGGCCGAGATCATCACCCCCAGATCGGCCCGCATCGAGCGCGTCAGCATCCCCACCGCCGGCGTCGGCACCGGCCCGACCAGGATCACATCCATCCCCACCGCGTTCAGCCCGGCGGTCAGGGCGTTTTCCAGCATATAGCCCGAGCGCCGCGTATCCTTGCCGATCACCACCCGATGCGCGTGGTTTTCGCCGAGGCCGAGAAAATACTGGCCGACGGCAATACCCAGCCGCAGCGCCATCTCGGCGGTCATCGGGTAAACATTGGCCGTGCCGCGAATGCCGTCGGTGCCGAACAATTTGCGTGTCATTGCCAAGTTCCCAAAGCGCGCCAAACCGCAACCGCCTGCGCCGTTTCCGCCATATCATGCACCCGCACTATCTGCACCCCCTGGCGCAGCCCTTCCAGTGCCGCCGCAATCGACCCCGGCATCCGGCGGGCGGCATCCGGCTCACCGGCCAGAGTCCCGATGAACCGCTTGCGCGACACGCCCAACAGGAGCGGACAGCCCAGCCCGTGAAACAGGCTCATGCCGCGCAACAAGGCCAGATTATGTTCCAGGGTCTTGCCAAAACCAATGCCGACGTCAACGACAATTTTCCCCCGCGCAATCCCTGCCGCTGCGCAGGCGGCAATCCGGCGTTCCAGATGGTCATAAATATCCAGAAGCACATCATCATAGCGCGGATCATCCTGCATGGTCGCAAGGTCGCCGGGTGAGTGCATCAAACAAACCGCGACGCCGGTTTCCGCAGCGACAGCAAGCGAATCCGGGTCATATGTCAGTGCCGACACATCATTGAAAATCGAGGCTCCCGCCGCAATCGCCGCCCGCGCCACCGCCGCTTTGCGTGTATCCACCGAAATCGGCACCGCCAATCCCGCCCGTTTCAACCCCTCAATCACCGGCACGACCCGACCCGCTTCGGTCGCCTCATCGACAAACGCGGCTCCCGGTCGCGTCGATTCCCCGCCAATGTCGATAATATCCGCGCCGTCACGCGCCATCGCCAACCCTTGCCCGACCGCCTTGTCAACCGTCTCGAACCGTCCCCCGTCCGAAAACGAATCCGGGGTGACGTTCAGCACCGCCATCAACAAGGGCCGCGACCAGTCAAAGCCCGGCATCGGTTCGCGCAGGCACGTCAGACGCCACCGAACCTCGCCGGGAAGATCGTCAGCCGTACTCACGCGCGACGCCGCGGACCGGCACAAAACCTCAGCCCGGGCGAACCAGAACCGCCCGCCCGCCAAAGCCAGAGAACCGGCCGGTCGCGGCAAATCTGCCTGAACAATGGGCCGGTAATAGTGCTTCAAGCCAGCGCCGCCAGTTCGTCCGGCGAAACGACATCAACCCCGGCCACCACCAACGCATGCGCCAAAAACTCATGCGCGAACCACGCCGCCAAGCCAGCCGGATCGGTCGCATCGGCAACCGGCTTCTCAACGGCATCATTCACAATCTTGGAAGGTGCCCAGACCGCCAAAACACCGTGCTTCATCGCCCAATCCAGTTCCGTGCGGCTTTCGACGACGGTCAGATCCTGAATCATGCCTGCCAGCCGCCAGGCGTTCTGCTCGATCGACAGCAAGCCGATCCGCCGCGCCGATTCCGTTCCCCCCAGTGCTTCCGCCGGATCGATTGGTTCCAGACAGATCACCGCGGGCCGGGCCAGCGCCCTGATCGCGTCAAACCACGCCGTCAAATCGGCGCTTGTGACCAATACATTTGGCAGAAAGATGAAAACCGGAAGCAGTGCGTCCTGCGCTTGCTGCCGGGCCGCAACAATGCTGGGCAGCAAGGCGGTCCCGCGCGGAAGTTGCAAACGGACGATTTCAACGCCCAGCGCCCCCGGAATCCGGTCCAGCTTCTCGATCCGCACAAAAGCCTTGACGACGCGCCGATCGGACAGACAGCGCTCGGCCACCCGCTCGGCCAGTGTCTCGAGCAGATTGATCCGTTCGGTGGAAAGCTGCGCCTCGATCGCCTCGACGATCAGATCATAGGAAATGACCTTGTCCACGTCATCATCCTGGGCCGCCGTATGCCGCGACACTTCGAGCACCACATTGAACCTGATCCGCTGCTGTTTGCCGCGTTCAGACTTGAATGCACCTATTTCGACTTGCCGGGTGTAGTCGCGCACTGAAATGCGGTCCAGCGGTTGCGCACCGGCGGCTGATTTCGCCCGGGCCGACAGCGGCTCAAAGGCAGTTGCGGTATCTTCCATAGCCCGTTCCCCGGCCAGCATTGCCCGATGGACTAAGTAATCCGTCACACCAAAGGTCACAAGCCCGCGCCAAAGCGGCATCGCAAAGGCAGTTTGTCGGGTTTCGGCAATTATTCGCCGAACCAAAAATACGGTCTGCCAAATTCTGGCCAGAATCGACGCTTATAACTACCATAGTTCATGGGG
>JAYTCN010000390.1:0-3239 GCA_043736475.1 Paracoccaceae bacterium | reverse complement strand
AGCGGGCGTCGCTCGTTCTGCAGACATTGATATCGAAATTGAACGCAATCTGCGCGTTTTTCGAGGAAAATTACAGCAATTAAAAGAGCATCATGCTGGCCGCTACGTCTTAATGCATTCTGAAGAAATCGTCGGTATTTACGATACCGTCAGAGATGCGCAAACAACGGGTGCCGCGATGTATTCGGACGGCATATTTTCGATTCAAAAGGTGTCATCAGACCCGATTAACTTGGGCTATTTCTCCTATGCCTTGCCTTTGGCTACAGCACAATAAGTCTCAGATTTTTCTGAATGTTGGCATTGTGGATGCCAATACGGTCGCCGATTTGGCTGGCGGCAACAGGCCCGACATTCAAAACAACATGTTTAAGGCGTTGTTGGATACGGGTGCCCAAGTCACAATGATTTCCAAGCGGGCCGCAAAGCAAATAGGGCTACGGCCAATTGGCAAAGTTTCAGTCCAAGGGGTAAGTGGCACGAATTACCACAACAACTATTTATTTCAGGTCGCCTTTGTCATTCCAACGGGTGCGCAGAACGCTGGTGAGATTGAACTATCTGTCCATATTTTCTACAAACCCGTTGAAGGGGCCGAACTTTCTATCACGGGCGACCAATTTGATGTGCTTTTGGGGATGGATATTCTCTCTAACTGTTCATTAGCAATTGAAGGAAGCGGAACTTTCAGTTTATCGTTCTAAGGGCCACATCCCCAACCCCCTTCCCATCCCGCACAAAATCCGCCATACACCGCCGCGCTGGCCCTAGGAATCGCCTGGGATTGGCTCTTGTCTTTCTGACCCTGCTGGACGACATCCCGGCTTGGCCTGAACGGCGGGACGGAAACGCTGATATGGGAGTATCCCGATGTCGATTACGCCAGCCGTCAAAGAGGCGCTGATCAAGGACTATGCGACCGGGGAAAAAGACACCGGCTCGCCCGAGGTGCAGGTGGCGATTTTGACCAGCCGCATCAACACATTGACCGAGCATTTCAAAAGCCACGTCAAAGACAACCATTCGCGGCGCGGGTTGCTGAAAATGGTCGCCCTGCGGCGCAAGCTGCTCGATTACGTCAAGGGCCGCGATGAGGCGCGGTATCAGACGCTGATCACCCGTCTGGGCATCCGTCGCTAAATCCAACATGAAACGCGCCTTTTGGGGCGCGTTTTGTATTTTCAGGGCCCGCGCAGGTGCCCGAAATCACCGTGATTCCGAAACCTGCCAAAGCTGTCCGATGCTGACGCCACCTGACCCAAGGCGGAAGCTGGATCATATGAAACGGGTCCGTGGCAGGCGCCACGTATCGCGGGCTTGCCAGGGGGCAGGCGCCGCCGAAGGGAAACGCGATGTTCAAAATTCACAAGAAATCCATCCGATGGGGCAATGCGACGCTGACGCTGGAGACCGGCAAGATGGCCCGTCAGGCCGATGGCTCGGTTGTCGCCACCTATGGCGAGACCAGCGTCCATGCTGCGGTGGTGTTCGAGAAAAAACCGAACGAGGGTTTCGACTTCTTTCCGCTGACCGTGCATTATCAGGAAAAATATTACGCCGCCGGCAAGATTCCGGGCGGCTTTTTCAAGCGCGAGGCGCGGCCGACCGAGAAGGAAACGCTGACATCGCGGCTGATCGACCGGCCGATCCGGCCGCTGTTTGTTGAGGGTTTCAAGCACGAAACCCAGGTTGTCTGCACGGTACTGAGCCATGATCTGGAGAACGATCCCGATATCGTGGCGCTGATTGCCGCCTCCGCCGCGCTGGTGATTTCCGGCGTGCCGTTCATGGGGCCGATCGCGGCGGCGCGGGTTGGGTTTTCCAACGGCAAATACGTGCTGAACCCGCCCGTCGATGACATGGACAAGCTGCGCAACAACCCCGAACAACGGCTTGATCTGGTGGTTGCCGGCACCCAGGAAGCGGTGATGATGGTGGAATCCGAAGCCTACGAGCTGTCCGAGGAGGAGATGCTGGGTGCGGTGGTGTTCGGCCACGAGCAGATGCAGCCGGTGATTCAAATGATCATCGATCTGGCGGAAAAAGCGGCGAAGGAGCCGTTTGATTTCCAGGCCCCGGATTACTCGGCCTTGTACAAGAAGGTCGAGAAGGCGGGCGCGAAAGACATGCGCAAGGCCTTCGCGATCAAGGACAAGCAGGATCGCCAGACCGCCATTTCGGCGGCGCGTGATGCGGTAACCGCTAGCCTGACCGAGGAGGAAGCTGCCGACAACAACCTCGGCATCTGTTTCAAGAAACTGGAAAGCGATGTTCTGCGCGGCGATGTGATCAAGACCGGCAAGCGGATTGACGGGCGCGACCTGACAACCGTGCGCCCGATTGTATCGGAAGTCGGCTTGCTGCCGCGCACCCATGGATCGGCCTTGTTCACCCGGGGCGAGACGCAAGGCCTGGTGGTGACCACGCTCGGCACCGGCGATGATGAACAGATCATCGACGCCTTGCATGGCGAAAGCCGCTCGACCTTCTTGCTGCACTACAACTTCCCGCCGTATTCGGTCGGCGAAGCCGGTCGGATGTCGGGTCCGGGACGGCGCGAGATCGGTCACGGCAAGCTGGCCTGGCGGGCCTTGCAGGCGGTGCTGCCGGCGGCGACCGACTTTCCCTATACGATCCGGCTGGTGTCGGAGATCATGGAATCGAACGGTTCCAGTTCCATGGCCACCGTCTGCGGCGGCTCGCTGTCGATGATGGATGCGGGCGTGCCGCTGAAAGCGCCGGTTGCCGGTGTGGCGATGGGGCTGATCCTCGAGGGCAAGGAGTTCGCGGTTCTGACCGACATCCTCGGCGACGAGGACCACCTTGGCGACATGGATTTCAAGGTCGCGGGCACCGCGAACGGCATCACCTCGCTGCAAATGGACATCAAGGTTGCCGGCATCACGCCCGCGATCATGAAACAGGCCTTGGCCCAGGCCAAGGACGGGCGGCTGCATATCCTGGGCGAAATGGCCAAGGCCCTGACCGAAGGCCGCCACGAATTTTCCGCCCATGCCCCGCGCATCGAGACGATGACGGTGCCGACCGACAAGATCCGCGAAGTCATCGGCTCGGGCGGCAAGGTCATCCGCGAGATCGTCGAATTGTCGGGTGCCAAGGTCGATATCAACGACGACGGAGTGATCAAGATCGCCTCGGCCAATGCCGAGTCGATCAAGAAAGCCTATGACATGATCTATGCGATTGTGGCCGAACCGGAAGTCGGCGGCATCTACACC